>CAXRHS010000523.1:0-3228 GCA_964230235.1 Myxococcota bacterium | reverse complement strand
GCGCGGTCTGCGGCAGGTGCTGGCCGGCGACGGGTTCAACGTCCCGCTTGTGGCCAAGATCGCGCGCCCCGAAGCGCTGACGCACATCGGCGATATCCTCGCGGCCGCCGATGCGCTGATGGTTGCCCGCGGCGATCTGGGCGTCGAGGTGCCCGCCGAAGAAGTGCCGCTGATTCAGCAGGAGCTCATCCGGCTTGGCATCGCCAGCAATACGCCGGTCATCGTCGCGACCCAGATGCTGGAGTCGATGATTGCGCACCCGCGGCCGACCCGCGCGGAAGTGACTGACGTCAGGGCTGCTGCCCGCGCGGGCGCCGACGCCGTGATGCTGTCGGGTGTAACGGCCACGGGGCTGCACCCGGTGGCGGCGGTGCAGACCATGGACCGCGTGTTGCGGATGGTCGAGGGCCATCAGTGGCGCTACAACCAGTTTGGGCGGCTGGTCGGCGAAGGTCCGGCCATTCTGGATGTATCGCGGCCCGACGACCTGCTGAGCGAGGCGCTGTCGCGCGCGGTCGCACAGCTGTCGCGCGACCTCAAAGTGCGGGCAATTGTGGTGCCGACCGACACCGGTCGCACCGCGCAGATGGTGTCTGCCGAAAGGCCGGCGGCGCCGATCATCGCCTTGTGCGCCGATCCGACCCTGGCGCGGCGGCTCAAGCTCAACTGGGGCGTGCTTCCGGAGGTGGTCGGGCCGCTTGGCGACCGCGCCACTGTTCCCGCGGCCGCGGTGGCGCATGCGACCCGGCTGGGCTACGTCGCCAGCGGCGATTTCCTGCTGCTGGTGTGGAACCCGACTTCAGCGGGCCGTTTGGCGGCGCCCACCGTGACCATCTTGCGCGCCTAGTCGATCTACACGGCCACGGCCAGCCCGACTGAGCGCAGCTTGCTGCGCACTGCGGCCACGTCGCCCACAAAGAGGACGGCATCCATCCCCAGTTCACGGGCTGCGGCCACATTTTCCGGGCGGTCGTCAAAGAACACGCATTGGTTTGGCTCGACTTCCGCCGTCGCAAAGAAACGCTGGTAGTAGGTCGCGTCGGGCTTGTTGGCGCCGATCTCGTACGACAAGTGCCAACCGGCAAAGCCATCCAGGACCGGCATCTTGGCGTGGATGTAGGCAAAATGCATGGGATCCGTGTTCGACAGCAGCCAGACCGGCGCGCCGGTCTGCACCGCCGCTTCGGCAACCGCCTCCATCTGCGGCCACGGATCAAAAATGGCGCACCAGGCCGCCGCAATCACCCCGCGGTCGAGGTGAGCCAGGCGAAATTGCCCGGCGAGGCGGTCCAGGAAGGCATCCGCGCCCAACGCGCCCCGCGAGAGGGCCAGACCGTGTTCGTCAAAGAACGGCGGCGTCTGCGCGCGCACGGTGTGGTAGTCCCGGTTGCCCAGCCGACACAGCTCGCGCACGCAGCGGTCGAACCGGAGCTTGACCAGGACGTTGCCGAGGTCAAAGCAGACGACCGGTGCGGTCACGGCAGGGCTTCGACGGCTTTCCAAAAGCTCGGGTCGCCGACGATCTTTTCGCCCAGGCACGCCATGGTCTTGGCCATCCAGTCTTCGCCGCCGCTGGCTTCACACGCGTACAGGTGCACCCAGCCGGCCATGGTCACTTCGATGACGCCGTGTCCGGTGATGCCTTCGCCGCCGCTGGAAGTCTTGAGTTCGGTCACGCGCAAGGTGGCCACGCGGGTGCGGCCGAACTTGGGCCCGCCTTCGGGCGGGCGCCAACTGTAGACCACGTCGCCGTTGACAATCTCGTGGTTGAAAATCTCCTGGCCGAACTCCTGGAAGCGCTCATCGTACAGGCCGAGCTTGGCGATGACGCGGTTGATTTGGCGGGCAAGCTCAGTTGTCCATTGTGAAACGAGCACTTTGGTGCCGCCCAGTCCGGCCGAGACTTCCATCGTGTCTGGCTGCAAAGTCGGGTCGGCATAAAAGGCCACCCGGTAGGCCCGCGATGCGTCCGCCATCGCGCCTTGAGCGGCAAGTTTTTGGGTGTCGATGCCGCGGGCAGCCTGCGGGGCCAGCGTCGTCGCACAACCCGCAAACAGGACTGCGACGCTGCACAGCGCGACGGCGAGGGCTTTGCGGTCCAAATGGGCAGTGATTTTCACGGCAGGATCTTGCAACCGGCCGGCGCGGAGGCGGGCAGACCGGCGGAAAGTGGGCTTTGGCCCTTGGGGTCATGGCTGTGCGCCGCCAGAAACTGCACGGCGAACTGGACGATGTCCCCGGTCACGGTGTGCCCCTGGTTGTGCTGACAATGCACCACGAAGTGGCCGGCACCGACGAGGTTCTTGTTCAGCGCCTCGGTCGAAGTCTGAAAGTCCACGATGCCATTGCCAAACGTGTCGGTCGGTCCGCCGGACGAGTCCATCACGGGCACCGCAACGGCCGGTTTGGACCACACGTTGAAGTCGTTGACACCGCCCGACAGGATCGCCGCAGCCGCCAATTGTGCGCTGCGGTGCATCACCAGCCAGGTGCTCCACAGGCCGCCCGCCGAAAAACCCATGGTGTAGACGCGCTTGCGATCGACACCGTGCTGCGCCTCCAGGCAAGACAGCGTGCCGTCGAAAATGCCCGCGTCGACCGCCGAATCGGCGATGAAGTGCCAGCCGGTCATCATGCTGCAGCAGCCCTTGGCGCTGGGCGTGTTGCAACACGCGTCTGGCGTCACGACCACCACGTTCAAGGCTTTGGCCAGCTGCTTGACCCCAAAGGCGTTGTTGAAGTTCTTGGCGCTGTCGCCCAGGCCGTGCCACAGAAAAAGCACGCCGGCGCCTTTGGGCTGTTCGGGCAGTGTGACCAGCAAGTTGCGGCCGAAACCGCCGACCTGTAATTCAACCGCGCCGGTGGCGAAATCGGGGCAAGTGCCTGCGTAGGGTGTGGGGGCGGCCGGCAGGCCGGCGACGTCGGCGCTGGCGGCATCCGCGGTCGCACCGTCGCCCGCGGACCCGCCGTCTACAGCAGCCGCGTCGCTGGCTCGCGCCGCGGTGTCGCCCGCGGTCTCGGCCACTGTGGTATCGGCGGCTGGAGCGGCCGGCGCACTGGAACCACAGCCGGCAGCCGCAAGGCCGAGCGCAAGCGCCGCTGCCTGGTACAACGACTGGATTTCGCGGCGGCTTGTCACGGCTGGTTCCTGCGCGCCCGGTCGGCGGGTCGCAAGGGTAGTCAAGGTGATGGGGTTGCGCAAGATTGTGCCGGTACCGCTGTCGCGCG
>CAXRHS010000522.1:0-4705 GCA_964230235.1 Myxococcota bacterium | reverse complement strand
CGATGTTGTCCAGCTGAATCGTGCGGTTGTCGCCGTCGCCGACAAGCTTGGTCTTGCCGGTGGCGTTGACAGCTTGGGCGCCCTTGAAAAGCGCCGCCCAGTCGGGCGCCGACCAGCACACCGGCCGCAGTTGCAGCCAGACATGCTGGTCCTTGCCGGAATCGGCACTTTCGACGCGCTGCGGCACGTGCGGTGCCGGCACCTTGAGCAGGACGAAAAGCAGCATGTGGATGGCCACGATCGCGGCCAGTTCGGCCCACAGGCCCGCGAGTTGCCAGCGATGCGACCGCTGCTCGTCCTTGCTGACCGCAGCCGAAGTCAGGATGTCGTTGACGGAGACCCGTCTTGCCCCGACAGGTGCCTTGGCGGGTGGCTTGACGGACCGCGGCGATCGGTCGGCCGGGTCGCCGGGCGGCGGGCGCGCAGCACCGCTTTCGCGTGCGCTTGCGGGTGCCGATTCGGGTGGATCTTGGGTGGCCATCGCGCCTTGCAGGCAGGAGCGATCCGGGGGCGGAGCGCGGGCCGCTACGCTAACACCAAGTTTGCGGGGGTGCACGAAAAAGCGTGGTCGGGGTTGGCGGCGCGGCCCTGGCGGTGCCGTGCCAAACACCGCAAAGCGTGGCACCATGCCGGCCGGCGTGGACCCGCCGCGCGCACAACCGACGGAACCGCCATGCAGCAAGCCGATCGCCCCACCGAACCGCTCGGATTTTATCCAGAAATTGAGCCATGGGCCTCCGGAATGCTGCCCGTATCAGGCGGTCACGACCTGTACTGGGAGCAGAGCGGCAACCCGGCCGGCGCCCCGGTGGTGTTTGTGCACGGCGGCCCGGGCGGCGGCACTTCGCCGTGGCACCGGCGGTTTTTCGACCCTGATCGCTATCGAATCGTGCTCTTTGACCAGCGCGGCTGCGGCCGCAGCACGCCGCACGCCAGCTTGCACGCCAACACCACCTGGGACCTGGTCCGCGACATGGAGGCCATTCGCGAGCGCTTGCAGATCGACCGCTGGCACGTCTTTGGCGGCTCCTGGGGCAGCACGCTCGGCCTTGCCTACGCCCAAAGGCACCCCGATCGGGTGCGCAGCCTGGTGCTGCGCGGCATCTTTCTGTTGCGCCAACAGGAACTGCGGTGGTTCTACCAAGAGGGCGCGTCGTGGCTTTTTCCAGACGCGTGGCAGGCCTACCTCGACGCCATCCCGGTCGAGGAACACGGCGACCTGATGGCCGCCTACGCGCGCCGGCTGACCCATGCCGATCGGCAAGTGCAGACCGCGGCAGCGCGCGCGTGGTCGACCTGGGAGGGCGCGACCAGCCGCCTGTACGTCGACCCCGACATGCTCGACCACTACGGCGAAGACGATTTCGCGCTGGCGTTTGCGCGGATCGAGAACCACTACTTCATGCACGGCGCGTGGTTTGACCACGACGACCAACTGCTGCGCGACGTGCCGAAGATTCGCCACATCCCCTGCCTCATCGTGCAGGGCCGCTACGATGTGGTGTGCCCGCTGCGCAGCGCTTGGGATCTGCACCGGGCGTGGCCCGAGTCCAAACTGGTCATCGTTCCAGACGCCGGCCACTCTGCGCTGGAACCGGGCACGGTCGCTGCGCTCATTGAGGGCACCGACGCCTTTGCGCAGCTGCCATAGGTCCCGTTGGACAGTGTCGATTGGCGGTTGCTGGCGGCCGTCGCCGCGGCGGTGGTCGGTGGCGCCGTCAACGCCGTCGCGGGCGGCGGCACCTTTGTGACCTTTGGCACCCTGGTGGCGCTCGGCGTGCCGGCGGTGGCCGCCAATGCGACAAGCACGGCGGCGTTGTGGCTGGGGTTTGTCGGTAGCGCATGGGGCTATCGCCAGCACCTGCCGGCGGCGCGGCCGCTGTTGCCGGCGCTCGGCGCGGTCAGCGTGGTGGGCGCGGCGTTGGGCGCCTGGCTACTGCTGGTGTTGGGTGACGCGGCGTTTCAGCGCGCGGTGCCGTACTTGCTGGCCGCGGCAACCGTGCTGTTTGCGGTGGCGCCGCGGTTGCAGCGCACCGCGCAGGCGCAGCCACAGCCACACGCGCCACGGCTGCTGCCGCTGCTGTGCGTCCAGATCGCTATCGCGGTGTATGGTGGGTACTTTGGCGGAGGCATCGGCATCTTGATGCTGTCGGCGTTCGCGGTGTGCGGCATGGCCGATCTGCACGCCGCCAACGGCCTGAAATCGCTGCTCGCCTTCGCGATCAACACGGCCGCGGTGGCTGTGTTTGGCGTGCTGGGACCGGTGCAGTGGCGGCTCGCGCTGGTCATGGCGGCGGGCGCCGCCTTGGGCGGGTGGCTGGGCGCGCGGCTGGCCACGCGCTCGGCGACGGGTGCTGTCCGTTGGCTGGGGGTGGCGATCGGTGCGGTACTGACGGTGGTGTTCTGGATCCGGACAGCCTAGTACCACAGGTCCTAAATTCGCGTTGGGTTACCAACGCGAATTTCGAGCAAGGTACTGGAGGCCGCGGATGCGGCCGACCGCGGGGGTCAAAGGGGCGGCGCGCCCCCTTCTCCTTACGAAACAGGCTAGTACCCAGACCGGTGCGCGCGTTGAACCCAACGCGAACTTCGGGTTTTGGGTACTAGAGCCCGCGGCACGGCGGCGAGGGAGTGAGCCGGCACGGACGACGCACAGCGCCGATCCAAGCGCGCGATGGAGCCGGTCCAAGCCCCGAATCTGCCGGCCTGGTCAGCGGGTCGCGCGTTCGCGCCTTGCCGGCGACTCACCGCTTCGCAGTCGCGCGGGGAGCGTCGGTCGCTCCTTGGTAGCGCCACGGACGGGCCTGCGACTGCACTGGACCCGATCGGCGCGGTCCTTGCCTGCCTGGCAGATTCGCGGTTTTTGCGTCGAACGCCAGGCAATGCGTCAACCAAACTTGATCTTGTAACCCAGGATGATGAGGGCCAGGACCAAGGTGGCGCCGTTGGCAACCACAATCGGCAGCGAACCCAGCCACAAGCCATACCACAGCCACAGCGCCACGCCGCCGCAAAAAAGCGCGAAGGTTCCCAACGACAAGTCGCGGGTGTGGCGGGTCCGAACCACCCGCAGCACCTGCGGCACGAACGCAAACGTAGTCAGCGTCCCTGCGACGCGACCCACCCATTCCATTGTATGATCATCAAGTTGCATGTGCGTTGTGCCCCGCATCGTGCCCGGAGGGCGTTCAAGAACGCGCGCTCGCCGCGACGGCGCTGCCGATGTTGATTTCCAGCCCCATTCGGCGTCAAATTGCGACCGCCTTTGCGCCCGGTGCGCGCCCGCTGGTCGGAGAACAACCCATGGCAGAATCGATTGTCTTGCTGGTCGGCGGCACCAAGATGCTAGAGCGGGAACTGCAAAGTGCCGTCGCCGCGCCGCTCGTGTCCGTCGCGACCATGGAAGAGGCGACCAAGGTCTGGAACGCGCGGCCGGTCCGCCTGGTTGTGCTCGGCCCGACCCTGCGGCGCGCGCTGCAGGTTGTGACCATGCTGCGCAGCGATGGCAACCAGGACAGCCAGATCCTGGTCGTGTACCGCGACGACCAGCGCGACGAAGTCAAGCGCCACCAAAAAGGCAAGGCGATCGCCGATGCATATGTCGCGCAGTCGCGGCTGCAGCGCGAACTCGCCGAGGCTGCGCGCAAGCTGTGGTCGACCCTGGCGACCGGCGAGCACGACCTGATTGAAGAGCTGCCGGCCGAGTCGGTGGCCGCGACGCCTGAGGGCACCACGCAGTTGATGGACGTCCTGGAGCTTGCCGACGACGATGAGGAACCGCCACCGCCACCCGACGAACTCTCGACCGGCGACGATGGCGATGTCGAAGTGCTGGGGGCACTGGACCTGCAAGAAATCGACGCCGGCGACGAGTTGCTCGAAGAGATCGCCGTTGAAGACGTCGCCATAGAGGAAGTGCCTGCCGCTGCGTCGGCGCAGCCTCCGCCTATGGTCGCCGACCACGACGATGACCCGCAGCTCGTCTTGATGACAATGGAAAACTCCATCCTGGAGGAGCTGCCAAGCGACGACGAACTGGACGCCAAGGTCGCGCCGCCGGCCGCCCCGAACGGCGCTACCAGCGACGCGCTGGACCTGGAAGAGATCGATCTGACGGCCGACTACATCGAAGAAATGGTCGTCGAGGACGCCATCGAAGAGATTGAAGACGCCGACCTGGTGCAAGAACTGCACGAAGAGCCTGAGGCCGCAGCGGCTGTTGCCGTGCCCGTAGAGCCGCTGCCGGCAGCGGTCGTGCCCGATCTGCCAGCAGCAGATCCGGCGGGCCAAAGCACCCAAGCGCACAGCGGGCAGGAAGCGGCTGCCGTGTTGCCGGTGCCCGTATTCGCTGCTGCGCAGACACCTGCGCCGGAGGTTCGCCCGTCCGAACCGGTCGCAGCGGCTGCGTCGATTGCCGCGGAGGAACCAGTGGCGCCCGCCCCGGTCGCAGCTGCCGCGCAACCAGTCGTTGCGCCGGTTGCCGTACCTGTGGCAACCGCGACCACCCAGCCCGCGGCCAAGACCAGCGGTGCGCATGCCGCCATGTTCAGCGAGTTGACGACGTTTGTGGAGCGCTTGCAGGACGCCGCCAACTCGATCGCCCGGCTCGAAGCCGAGAACGAGCACTTGCGCAACGAACTGGCCCACGCGCATGCGGCGGCGCGGCCGGGCATCGACGCCGAGTTGGCTGGCCTGCGCAGCCGCC
>CAXRHS010000521.1:0-3160 GCA_964230235.1 Myxococcota bacterium | reverse complement strand
CCTACTATGCCGCGAATCCGGCCGTGTTCCACAAGCCCGAGACGGTTGAACTGAGCCACATGCTGTTTGCGGACAAGGCGCAAGCTGACAAGGTCAAGGCAGAACTTGAAAAGGGTGCCGAGGGCAACACTCCTCGCCTGGTCGCCCTCTGGAATGACTACGTGGTTCGCCTGTCAGAGGACAAGGCGACTGCGCCCTACCTGGGTGCGCTTGGCTCGGTCTCCAAACAAGCGCCGCCCGGCGCAACGCAGGCGGAACTGGAGCGCCGCGCCCAGATTCCACAGGCCCTCATCGACGCGGCGTTTTCCGTCGACCCGTTCGTGGTCGGCCCAGTGGTGCAAAGCGATCGCGGCTTCCACGTGTGGATGACGACGTCGCGCTCGCCTGCGGTGGACAAATCGCTGGCCGAGGCCGATGAGTCGATTCGCGCCCGGATCGCCAAGCGCGAACGGGACCTCAAGCGCGCCAAGCTCATCGATGACCTCAAGGCCAAGGCCAAGGTCAGCGTCGACGATGACGCCGTGCGCCTGATCGCCCAACCGAAAGTGGAACCGCTGCCCGACAAGAAAGGCGGACCGGCCCCGCAGGGCGCTCCGCAGGCCGCGCCTGCCACGCCGGTGGCGCCATGAAGATTCGACGCGCACACCTGATTGCCGTGACCACGGTTGCGCTCGCTGCAGCGACGGTACACGCCGAGGAGCCGCGGCGTGCGAAATTGCCAGCGAAGTTTGAAGAGGTGGAAGGCGTCGCGGCCTTGGTGGGCGACAGCGTGATTACCCTGGGCGAGTTGCGGCGGGCGATGGGCAGTCAGGTCAGCAGTCAGCAGGCCGTGCCGACCGACATCGAGCGGCCGCGCAGCGACGCGGAGCTGCGGCTGCAAGTGCTGCAATCGCTGATCGAGAGCACGCTAGTCCTGCGCGCTGCCAAGGAATTGGGGGTTACGGCGGAGGATCGCGAGGTGGAGCAGCAAATCGCCGACGTCAAGAAGCGCAACAGCTGGGACGACGACGACCTCGACCGCGCGGTGCGCCAGCTTGGCTTTCCGGGCGCGGCCGCCTATCGCGTTCACGTCAAGCAAGAGTTGGTGCGGCTGCACATGCTCAAGATCAAGCTGGGGTCGCGGCTGCGCATCGGCGAAGAAGAGGTCCAGACGGTGCTCGAGCTCGAGCACTGCAACGGCACTTGCGAGGAAGAACTGCACGCCCGCCACATCATGATCGGTGTGCGACCCGATGACAGCCCGCGCACGGTCAACGCCAAGCGCGAGAAAGCCTGGAAGGTCTACGACTTGCTGGTGGCAGGCAAGAAGGGGTTTGAGGCGCTGGCCGAGGAGTTCAACGACGACCGCGGCGCGCCGGACGGGGACCTTGGCTGGCAGCGCCGCTGGACCCTGGAGCCGAGTCTGGCCGCCAAGCTGTGGTCGCTAAAGAAGAACGACATCTCCGCTGTCGTGCAAACACCTTATGGTTTTCACGTATTGCAAGTCCTGGACCGGCGCAAGTCGCCGGCCAAGGACAAAGAACTGCTGCTCAACCTGGTGCGCAACCGGCTGCAAGAAGACCAACTGGTCAAACTCTACAAGGCTTGGATCGAAGAAATGCGGCGCGCGACCCACATCGACGTGCGGATACCGTGACGGTCCAAAGCTGTGGCTGAAGGACCATCGGCATTTGGGCTGGCCCTACGACAGCGCCAGCCCGACGGTCAGCACGAACGACCCTGTGTTCCACAGGGCGTGCAGCACCACGGACGCCCACAGATTGCCTACCCACACGTAGACCAGCGCGAACCCGATACCCAGTAGTGTCAGCGGCAACATCTGGTCCGCCGACAGGTGGACCGCTGCGAAAAGCACGCTGGACAGCGCGACAGCCGGCCACAGCCCGAAGCGCTGGCGAAAATAGCGCAGCAACAGGCCGCGAAACACCAGTTCTTCAGCCAACGGCGCGAGCACGATCGCCGCGGCGCCGAGCGCTGCCAGTGTGACCGGGTCGGGGTGCTGCGCCGCGATGTCCTGGATGGGGTGGACGGTGTCTGGGTCACCAACCAGCTGGGCGTTGGCCGCTGACGCCAGCGCGACCAACGGCAATAGCACCGTCCACGCGCGCAAAGCCGCGGTGGAGGCCCGCCAAAACGGTGCCGTTGGGTCGCCTCCCAAGCGCGCGGCCTGCAAGACCGGCAAGCGCGTAGGCGACAGCATCGTCACCGCCATCTGGGCTGCCACCACCCCGACCATGCTGCTCAGCAGGATGGCGAAGCCCGACTGCGACTTGCCAAACACGACCGCAATCGCGATGCCGGCGGCACCCTGGCCGCCAAGCCACACCGCAAGGCCGAGCACTGGTGTCAGCAAATCGCGCACATAGGGATTGTCGTCGGGCAGCCCCGGGTAGCGATCGCGCAACCATTGCCAGGCTGGCATGCCGCGCTGGCGGGCGGCAAACGCGCGCACCAGGGCCGCGACCAACATGCCAAGGCCGAAAAGCGCGGCGAACCCCACCACGTGCAAGGCGGTAAACAGGGCCGCAACCACCGAGCGATCCGCGGCCTGCAGGTCGCCGTTGAGCTTGCGTACCGCGGACCGCGCGGCAATGCGGCCCTCGTCGCGCGACGGGGTGGCGGCGCCTGGCAAGACGACCGGCGCCTCCATTGCGCGCAATGCAATCTGCAGACGCACGCGGTCGCGGGTCCATGCGCTCCAACCGGCGCCAAAGCCTGACCGTTCGGCGGCGGTGCGCGCGCGGTCGGCCGTCGGCAGCGCGTTGGCGCGCGCGCCCAAAGCGGAGGTGTGTTCGGCAGGCAAGCCGGCGAGTGCAGTGGCCAGGTCGGCATCCCAGGTCGAATGAACCCGCGCCGCAAAGCCCGCCGCCTGGGCGTGCTGCTCGGTAGCCAGGCAGTGGGCAATGATCGCGGCCTGCCCGCGGCCGGCCGTTTCCGGCGGCGAAAACCCGGCCGCGCGACGGAACAAAAGCTCAAGCGATTCGCGACGGAGCCCGTCGATGGGGTTCTCGCCAGGCGGTTTCGCACTGCCTTTGCGCGCTTCGCGCGCAGGCTCGGCGGTCGGCATCCACTAACCAACCCACCACATCACATTATAAATCCACAACTCCAAACCCAACAAAAACAACAAATCAACCAAACATCAACTACTCAACCATAC
>CAXRHS010000520.1:0-2971 GCA_964230235.1 Myxococcota bacterium | reverse complement strand
CCGTGCCCGTCTCGCACTTGCCGGGCCGGGCCGGCGACATCCGCGATTCGTTGGCCGACATCAGCGCCGCCCGCCGCGACCTCGGCTACACCGCCAGCGTCTCGTTTGCCGACGGCCTTGGCCGCGCCATCTCGTGGTATGCGGCCCACCCGAACGGCTGAGACATCACGCAGGACCTGAACATGACGGAAGAATTTGCCAAGGCGGCGGCCGTTCGCCACGACTGGCGGCACGCCGGTTTCGCGACCCGTGCCATCCACGCCGGCCAGGACCCCGAAGCCCTGACCGGTGCAGTGGTGGTGCCGATCTACCAGACCAGCACTTTTGCGCAGCCAGCGCCCGGCCAGCACTTGGGCCATGAGTACAGCCGGACCAGCAACCCGACCCGCGACGCGCTGCAGACCGCGCTGGCGTCCTTGGAGGGCGGCAGCCGCGGCTTGTGCTTTTCGTCGGGGCTTGCGGCCACCCACGCCATCGTGGCGCTGCTCGACGCCGGCGACCATGTGGTCGCCATGGACGACATGTATGGCGGCACCTTTCGCCAGTTCGACAAGGTGTGGCGGCGCCACGGGATCGGCTTCAGCTACGCGGACCTGCGCGACCCGGCGGCGCTCGACACGGTCGTCACGGCCAAGACGCGGTTGTTGTGGCTGGAGACGCCGACCAACCCGATGCTCAAGCTCGTCGACATTGCCGAGCTGTGCCGGCGCGCGCACGCCCGCGGTATCCTGGTTGCGGTCGACAACACGTTTGCGACCCCGGCACTGCAGCGGCCGATCGAACTGGGTGCCGACATCGTCGTGCACTCGACCACCAAGTACATTGGCGGCCATAGCGATGTGGTCGGCGGCGCCGCGATCGTGCGCGACGAGGACCTCGGCAACCGGTTGGCGTTCGTGCAAAACGCCAACGGCGGCACCCCAGGGCCGTTCGACTCCTGGCTGACCCTGCGCGGCTTGAAAACCCTCGGGCTGCGCATGGAGCGGCACGGCCACAACGCCATGCAGCTGGCGCAGTGGCTGCAGGACCATCCGCGCGTGGCCAAGGTGGTGTACCCAGGGCTACCGTCGTGTGGGGAGCATGAGCTGGCGCGCCGGCAGATGAGCGGCTTTGGCGGCATGATCACGGTGTTCTTGGACGGCGATCTGGACTGCGCGCGGCGGTTCTTGTCGGCGACGCGGGTGTTTACGCTCGCTGAATCGCTGGGCGGCGTCGAGTCGCTGATCGAGCACCCGGCAATCATGACCCACGCGTCGATTCCGCACGAACGGCGCAAGGAAATTGGCATCGACGATGCGCTGTGTCGGCTGTCGGTCGGCATCGAGGACGTCGCCGACCTGCAAGCGGACTTGGACGGGGCGCTGCGGGCGGCTTTCGCGTAGGTCTACCGCCTGGCCCTGCCGCAAGTTGACGCCGGCCCCCGTTTCGCGCGACCGTGCGCCCGCCGCCAGCAGGTTGGCGACGACCGAATCGGGCCTGCCATGAAACCACTGCTCCTTGTCGCGGCGCTGCTCGCCTGCGGCTGCGAACCGCTCGCAGATCCGCAAACCTACGACCGCGAGCCAGCACCGATTTTCCGCCGCGATACGGTGGTCGCTGCGCCGGCCCTCGGCACCCCGGCGCGCATCAAAGTCGTGGCCTGGAACATCAAGTACGGCGCCGGCCGCATCCCGTTCTGGTTCGACTGCTGGGGCGACCGCGCGCACATGACCAAGGCCGAGGTCGACGCCAACATGGCCAAGATCTACGAAGCCATCAACGAACTCGACCCCGATGTGCTGATTGCCGAAGAAATCGAGGTCAACTCGCGGCGCTCGGCCTACTTCGACATGGTGCAGGGCATCTTGGCGCACACCAAGCTCAACTACGCCACCTTTGCCAGCACCTGGAACAGCAAGTACATCGCCAGCGAGGGCGTGGGCCGCATCCACCTGGGCAACGCCATCTTCAGCAAGCACAAGATCACCCGGGCCGAGCGCATCCGCCAGATCGACCGCAGCGACCAGGACGCGTTGACCGCCATGTTCTACCTGCATCGGGCGCTGGGGCGCGCCGAAATCGAGATCGCGGCGGGCAAGAAGGTGGCGATTTGGGCCGTGCACACCGAGGCCTACGACAACGACGGCACCAAGCAGAAGCAGATTGCGCAGATCGACGAGCTGCTGGCCAAGGAGCCGCTGCCGTTCGTGGTCGGCGGCGACTTCAACGAGCTGCCGCCGGTGGCCGCGCGCAAGCAGGGCTTCATGGACGAGCGCGAGACGGCGGTGTGCAGCGCCGACTTTACCCAGCCGCCGTACACCCCAGAGGCCATGCAGCGGTTCTACGACAAGCTGGTGCCGGCCATCGCGCTCGACCGCTACGGCAAGACCGAGCTGGAGCAGAAACGCTACTACTCGCACTCGGTGCTGGGGCCGGACGAGGTCAACGAAAAGGGCGAAAAGGGCTTCTGGAACCGGACGCTCGACTATCTGTTTGCCAGCAAGGGCACCACCTGGCAGGTCGGCTCGACCGACGTGGCCCAGCAGGCCGGCCAAAAGATCGGCGGCGACAACGGCATCGGCCCGGTGCTCAAGACCGACCCGGTGCGCCTGAGCGACCACGCGCCGGTCATCGGCACCTGGGAGGTGCCGTGATGCGCAACACCCTTCGCTTGCTCGCTGTGGCACTGGCGGCCGTGACGCTGAGCACTGCGCCCGCCGCAGCCGAAAGCCTGATGCCACGCGAAACCGCCCGCATTCTCGCTCCCGGCCAGTGGCAGATGGGTCTTTTCAACCCGCTGCGCTACGGCCTGAACTGGGTCGAAATCGAGCTGCACCCCGTGGTGTTCCTGGCCGCGCCGCATGTCGACGTCAAGGTGCCGCTGACCAGCACGCACCCGGACCACTGGCAGTGGACGGCGCACCTGGGCTTGGGGGTGCCGACGCTCGGCTGGCGGCTGGCCAAGCCGATGGGCCTGGCGGGCGATCTGGTG
>CAXRHS010000519.1:0-4685 GCA_964230235.1 Myxococcota bacterium | reverse complement strand
GTGCGCGGAGCGGAGCGGCGAGTCGACTTGCAAAGTCGCGAGCTTGCGACCCACCAAGCAGGCAGTGGGCCAACGTAGAAAATCGAGTAGATTTTTTACGGGCCCTAACGTCGAGCCGAAAGTGCTAGATGTCCGGAACGTACACGCCCATCAGCCAGCCGCCGTCGCGCAAGAACGACCCGGCGGGCCCGTAGCTCATGTTGGGGCCGTCGTTGACGAAAAGGCCGTTGCCGCGCGCCACCGCGATGTCGCCGGCGTAGGCGTGGCGCGTGCCCGGCGTACCCGGGCCGACGACCACGATGGCGCCGCGCGGCGCGTCGTAGGGCGTGCTTGCCGAGATGCGCTTGAGGCCCCAGCGCTTGGCGTTGCCGGCGTTCATGTATTCCGCAAAGTTGCGGGCGTAGCCAGACGGCATGTCCGGGCAGTCGTTGTAGTTGCGGATCTTGCCGTAGCCGACCGCCGTGATGTACTTCCACACGAACCTGAAGCAGTCGCCGAGCGACGCACCCTGGTGGTGGCTCATTGCGTAGGAGACGAGGCGCTCCATCTGCTGCGCTGCGTCGGCCGAGACCCCAGCGGCGCCGGCTTTTTGCAATTGCTCCAGGGTGGTCGAGCCGACCTCGCCAGACACGGGCTTGAGGCCTTTGGCCGCCTGAAAGGCCTTGACCGCGGCTTCGGTGCTCGGCCCGAACTCACCGTCGGCATCCTTGCCCAGCAGCTTTTGCACCACGGCGACCGCCGCGCCCGACATGCCAAGCTTGAGGCGCGCTTTGCCCGACGCGACATCGGCCAGTGGCGGCGCAGGCATTTTGGCGGCTGCGGTCCCGCCAGCCCCGGCGGCGCCGGCAGTCGCCGCTGCGGCGGGTGCGCCGGAGGCTCCTGCCGTTGGGGTTGCGCCGGCTTCTGCGCCAGTGCTGGCGGCGGGCGCCTTGGCCGTCGACTTGGTCTCCTTGGCCGCCGCGGTCGTCGCCGCTGCGGCGGTGGCGTCGATGCCGCCCTTGCCGAGCTTGCGCAGTTTGGCCAGCGTCGCCGGCCCGACCATCGCGTCGGCGGTCAGTCCGTTGGCAGATTGGAACTGCCGTAGCGCCTTTTGGGTCGCCGGCCCAAAATAGCCGTCTGCCTCGACGCCCAGCCACGCCTGGATCTGCCGCACGGGCGCGCCAAAGTCGCCGCTGCGGATCGGTGCGGCCTCCGAGACGGCCGACAATTCGGGCGACGGCGTCCAGCGGGTGGTCGGTGACACCGCTGCCGCGCCGTTTTCATAGTTCATTCGAGCGACTGCGCCCTGGAGCCTGTTGGCCCCATCGGCGCTGCGCTGGCCGCCGGCGGGTGCGGCCCTGCCACTTTGCCCCGGGCCGCGCAGTTGGGTTTGCGCCGTTGCTGGACCTGCATGGCTCGACTTCATGGTGCCCCCCTCTTGCGAATTCGCGCGACCGTGCCGCGCGGGAGCCGGAAGGTAGAGATGGCCACAACCGTGCACAACAATCTTTATTGGGCCCGTTTTCGGGTATGGGGTCGCGACACCCCAGTCGAGACCGACGCGGTTCATGGTAGGATCCACCGCCGGTTTGGGCGGGCTCACCGCCAATGCCAAGACTTTTCAGCGTCACCTGTGGCCGACCTCATGCACTCTGATCCAGGAATACACGCGAACTGTGCCATTGTGCCTCTGCGGCTTGCGTTGGTGCCGCCGCGGTCCTGGTACAGCTGTGCGGCCGGCTTCTTGTTCGCAGTTGCCGCAATGGCATGTGGCAGCGTCGCCCCTGCGCCGCCAGCCGCGGTGATCGAAGACGCCACGGGCTCCAGCTCGCCAGACAGCGTCCTTGCCGCAGATGACCTCGCCGCCGTGGACAGTGTGGCCTCCGGTCCAGACGCCGCACCCGATACCGCCGCGCCCCCCGTGGACGCTGTCTCCCAGTTGGTCGATGCCGCACCAGACAGTGCCGACAGCGCGCCCGCAGACGACGCGATGCCGGCCGGCGACACCGGGCCAGACAGCGCCGCCGATGCGGCCAAGTCGGACACCACTGCGCCGGCGGTGGATGCCGCGCAGGACAGTGTCGTCGTTGTGGCGGACTCCGCAGCAAGTGACATCGCGGCTGCCGATGTCGCAGCGGGCGATGCCCCCGCCGATGCGGCCGCAGCCGATGGCAGCGCCTACGTCCCGGCACCGATTCCGGCTGTCGACCCCGAACCGCCGCCGCCGTGCGCCAAGGCCAAGGCCAGCGCGGACTATTTTCAGTTTCTCGACAACCTGTGCGACGAGAAGGTGGTGCCCAAGAACGTCGATTTTGAGTTTGCGTGCCCCATCGTCGACCCGACGGCCACGGCCACCACCGCCGCGGGCACGGCGGTCGCCTGGCAGTCGGCTGCCGCAAAGGTCGCCTACGGCCCGCTGCAAACCGCGACGCCACTGCCCGCTGGTCTGCAGGTCGCCGTCATCTTGGTGCGCCGCGTCGCCGGCGAGCCGCTGTTCCGCTATTTGTCGAACGGAACCGCCGAGGTTGCCGTGCAGCCCTGGTCGACCACCAAGTTCCTGGCTGCCGCCAACGCGGCGGTGCGGCTGCGGGTCCAGTCGAACTACAAGGTCGGCTTGACCGCCAAGGTCGGCAGCCTGTGGGTGGGCAACCTGGTGACGAGCCTGGTCAACTACGACAACCAGCCCTACAGCTCCAACGCGCTCGGCGCGTGGTTTCACGACGTCGGCGGTCGCGCCAAGGCCAACGCGATGATCGGCGCCGACTGGCTGCAGCGGCCGGCCAACGAGACTTTTGGGGGCAACTACGGCGCGGCGGTGCCAGGTGGCCTTGGGTACACGTTTGCGGAGGTTGGCGGTGCAACCGTTGCCGTCGCGGCCGACAAGACCGGCAGCTTTGCCAACAACCTGTCGATGCACACCCTGGCCGAGGCCCTCAAGCGCCTGGTGCTGCACCGCGAGATCGCCAGTCAGCGCTTGCCAGGCATCCAGTGGGCCGATGTGCGAACGTTGCTGTACGGCGCCGGACCGACTGGCGGCGGCCCAGCCAATGGCGGCCTGAGCGCCGACACCGCCATCTACCTGCAGAGCGGCCACGACATGGCCTACCTCGACAAGCGCGCCAACGGCCAGTGGCGGATCTTCTCCAAGCTTGGCCTGGGCACCAAAGGCCAGTTTGTGCACGTCGGCTACGCCTGCATGCCGGTGCTCGACCCGGCAGGCAAGCCCGTCGCTGGCTGGGGACGCGAATTCCTCATCGCCGCGCACTTGACCAGCGGCGGGGCGACTTGGGCCGAGCGCGACCGGTTGCTCGCCAAAGCCTACCGGGCCATCGTGCCGCGCATCATCGACGGCACGTTGTAGGGCAGTCAGCGTCCCGGCACCGTATCGACCGGGAATTTCGACTTGGCTCGCACGGGCACCGGCTCCGATTTGCCTGCTTGGGATCCGTGTAAAAACAAGTCGATCGACACAAGCGCGGAGCGGAGCGGCGAGTCGACTTGCAAAGTCGCGAGCTTGCGACCCACGTGGCAAGCAACGGGCTAACGTGGAAAATCGAATAGATTTTACACGGGCCCTTACCCGCAGGCGCAATCGCAGCTTGCAGGCGCCACCACGCAAGGTCTGCTTGCAGCCAGCGCTTGACCGATTGTGCCGCGCCGTCAGCGGTCCGTTTCCGTCTCGGCTTCGTCCGCACTGCTGGCGGCTCCCACAGCCGTAGCGGCGGGCAGCACGGCGCGGCCGAGCACCAGCGCGGCGACGGCCGCAAGACCGCTACCGGCCAGCACACCGAGCTTGGCGGCACCCAGCAGGGCCGGGTCGCGAAACGCCAGTTGTGCCACAAACAGCGCCATCGTAAAGCCCACGCCCGCAACTACGCCAAGCAGCGCGACGTGGCGCACGGTCAAGCCAGTCGGCAGCGCGCCCAGGCCGGTGCGCAGCAAGATGGCGACCGCAGTGGCAATGCCAGCCGGCTTGCCGACCACCAGCGCAAAGGCCACGCCCATCGCTGCCGTCGCCGCGGGACCGTCGAGCGGCGCCGCGTGCAGCGCCACGCCCGCGTTCGCCAGCGCAAACACCGGCATGATCACAAACGCAACCCACGGGTGCAGCGCCTCGATCAGCACCTCGGCCGGCGACAGCAGTTCGCGGCGCACCAGGTTGCAATGGTCGACCAGGCGGCGCAGTTCCGGCCCGTCTAGCTCGGCCAGTTGCGCCGGATCGACGGCGGCGAGGTCGGCGCGCACCTCGCCAAGCAGCGCCGCGCGATCCCAGTGGCCGGCCAGCGGCGTGACCAGGCCGAGCACCACCCCTGCCAGCGTCGGGTGGACGCCGGCCCGGTAGAAGCCTGCCCACAGCAGCAGCGCCGCAGGTGCATAGGCGAGCTTGGCGCGCACGCCCAGCGCCTGTTGGACAGCGAGGACGGCCAGCCCGCCCAGGGCCCACAGCAGGCCGACGGGGGCGAAGCCATCGGTGTAGAACACCGCAATCACGACGATGGCCGCGAGGTCGTCGATGACGGCCAGCGCCAGCAGCAACACCCGCAACGCCGGCGGACAACGCCGACCGAGCAGCGCCAGGATGCCAAGCGCAAAAGCGATGTCGGTGGCCATGGGCACGCCCCAGCCGGCGCGGATCGCCGGTTCGCCGGCTACGGCAAGGTAGATGAGCGCAGGGACCACGACGCCGCCAAGCGCCGCGCCGACCG
>CAXRHS010000518.1:0-12197 GCA_964230235.1 Myxococcota bacterium | reverse complement strand
ACGAAGAGCGCGTCGCCAAGGCCTGCGAGCGCTACATCGACACCGCGGACCGCAACAAGGTCGTCGATGAAGATGTGCCGGTGGCGATGTTCATCTCTGGGCGCCTGTACTACCAGAAGAACCAGTTCGACAAGGCCGCCGCGATGCTGGCCAAGTACGTTGGCCGCTTTCCGGAGCACCCGTACGCCTATAACGCGGCACAGTTGCTCATCAGTTCTTTGTGGTTGAGCCAGGACGGCAAAGGCCTGCGGCAGTGGGTGGACCAGCTCATCAAAGACCCGCGCTTCAACCGCGACTCGCTCGGCAAGACCATCACTGAGTTCAAGAGCAACGAAGAATACAACAAGTGCATTGAATACAAGGACGAACCGGTGCGCGCGGCCGAGTGCTTGACTGCGTACAGCAACGGGTTCAAGGACAAGAACGCCGAGAAGGCGGCGCAAGCGTTGTCGGGCGCGGCCCGTTTCTACCGCACCGCCAAGAAGCGCGACAAGATCATCGAGACCTACAAGACCCTGGCGGCGACCTTCGTTGCCGACAAGCGCGCCCCGCAGTCCCTGTTTGAGATTGGCGAAATCTACCGCGAATCCGCGGACTTCCGCGCGGCGGCCGAAGCCTACGAGGCGTTCGTCAAAGCGTACCCGACCCATGAAAAGGTCCCGCAGGCGCTGGCAACGGCGACCCGCTACCGCGAACTGTTGGGCGACTATGACAAGGTCGTCGAAGACGGCGAGCTCTTTCTGCAGACCTTTTCCAAGGACAAGCGCGCGGCAGAGGTCGCCTACAACGTGACCGTACAGTACCTCAACAAGGGCGACTGGAAAGGCGTCATCAAGGCGTCCGACAAGTTCCTCAAGCGCAGCGAAGCGACGCCGGTGGAGTTGCAGCTTGCGGCGATGGTCAATACGGGCACGGCCCAGTTCAAGCTCAACATGGGCGACAAGGGCCTGAGCCACTTTGCGCGCGTCATCGAGACCGGCAAGCAGATCTCGGCCGCCGGCAAGTTTGCAGAATTGCCGATGATCGGCCGCGACGCGCTGGTGCAGGCGCTGTTCATGAAAGGCGAGCTGGAGTTTGAGAAAGTGCGCGCCATGAAGGGCGCGCCCAAGAACCTGGATGCCGCGGCCAAGCTGCTCAACGAAAAAGTGCAGAAGGTCACCGAAGCCGACGCGGTGTATGCCGAAGCCGAAGGTGCCAAGAACCCCAAGTGGACCGCTGCGAGCTCCAGCCGCCGCGGCCGCATCTGGCAAGACGTGGCGACCAGCCTCAAGAACCTGCCAGCGCCGCCTCAGTTTGGCAAAAGCGACGAACTCAAGACCGAATGGCTGAACAAGATGGCCGAAAAAGCCTCGCCGCTTTTCGACAAGGCCAAGGACCGCTACCGCGAAGCACTCAAGAAGGCTGCCGAAGTGTTTGCGTTCGACACCTACTGGGCAGAGGCGCGCGACAACCTCAAGGGCCTGGACCCGGCCTTTGCGGAACTGACCGACGTCAAAGAGTTCATGGTCGAGGCTGTGCCCTACAAGGCCGCCGAAGCCGCCAAGCCGGCCGACGTCATCCGCGACATGCGCTACAAGCTCTTTGACCTGTCGTCGGGTGCAGCAGTCGACGAATCGGCGGCGGCCAAACCGGCTACTGAAGTTGCGCCTGCCGCCAATCCCGAGACCGCCAAGGCCTACGTCCGGCTGGCCACCGCGCACCTGCAAGGCGGGTCTGCGCGCGATGCAATCTTTGCCGCATCGTACGGCATCCGCAATGCGCCGGAGCTCAAGAAGTCCCCGGAATTGTGGAATGTGTTTGCCGCTGCCTACCAGAGCCTGGGCCAGACCCGCGAGATGCTGGTGGCGCTGGAAGAGGCCGCCAAGGCCGACCCGACCGTGGTGCAGCCACTGCTCAATGCCGCAGCGGTCACCGTGCGCTTTCTCGACTTTGAGAACACCGTGCGGCTGCTCGACGAAGTGCTCAAGCGCGATGCGACCAACTACTGGGCGCGGGTTACCAAGCCGGTGGCCGTGCGGCGCCTGAGCGACGATCCGGCCAAAGCCAAAGAGGCGCTGGACCTCATCAACGGCTGGGCCAAAGACGAGACTCGGCCAGAACTGCACTACAACCGGGTCATCATCGCCGCCACCGTGCTCAAGGGCGACAAGGCCAAGCTGCAAGAAGCGCTGGCCATTTGCAAGGAATCGCAAGCCGCCATGGGCACCAAGCACGCGCTCAGCAAAGAAGTGGCCAAGCGCTGCAAGGGCATTGAAGACACCATTTCGTTCATGCCGTGATAAATCTCGTCCATGCCGTGAAAATGGTCCGCATTCTCCCGCTGCTGACGTTGCTGGCCCTGTGCGGCTGCGACAAAGACTGCCCGCCCGGCACCACCCTTTTCAAAGGCCGCGACAAGCTGGTCGGGCGCTACGTCGAGGTGTGTGCCCGCAACGGCTCGATCGGCCGCCACGGGGTGTACCGCGAGTTCTTCGACAACGCCGGCAAACACCTGGCGCGCAAAGGCGAGTACAAAGAAGACCAGCCGTTCGGCCTGTTTGTGATCCATGACGCCAAGGGCAAGGTGGACGCCGTCGAGTGCTTTGACGCCACCGGCAAGCGGGTCTGGAAAGACGGCAAGGCCAAGGACGAGACGGCGGGCGGCAGGGCCTGCTTGTAGCCGCCGCGCCCGCTACAAATTGGTCTCTGAAGAGAGTTCGGGCGCGGCAACCGGCGTGGCATCCTCGGCAAACATCCGCTCGGTGACCGCGGCCAGGCTGTCGGCTTTGCCGGCGGCTGGCGTCGCCGCAGCCGGAAGCGCCGCTGCCGATCCTGCCGCGGCTGGCACGGCTGCGACTGCCGACCGCTTGTCGGCCGGAAAGTCCAAGGTCCATTGCGCATCGCCGCGCTGGGCCCGCACGGCCGCCACCGACAGCGTCGGAAAGCGGATGAACACCCACAGCGCCACCAAGGTCATCGCCAGGGTGGGCAGGACCGCGCGCGTGACCAAGCCAAATGGCTTCTTGAACACCGCGGACGCCACGAAAAGGTTGGTGGCCACGGGCGGCATCAGGTAGCCAATCTCCATGTTGACCACGAACACCACCCCAAAGTGCAGCGGGTCGATGCCGTAGACGTCGTAGGCGACCGGTGCCAGCATCGGCGCAAAGATGAGCGTGCACGAGATCGAGTCCATCAGCGCGCCGACCACCACCAGCAAGAGGTTGACGACAATCAAGAACCCCATCGGGCCCAGGTCCGATGCGCGGATCCAGGCGCTCAGCCGCTGCGACACCTCGATCTCGGCCAGAAACTCATTGAGCCCAAAGGCCAGCACGATGATCAGAATCAGCGAGCCCATCAGCGTGCTCGACTCGACCAGCGTCGCGGTCAGGCTGCCCAGCGTGAGCTGGCGCTCGATGATCACGGTCACAAAAAGCGCGTACAGCGCCGCCACCGCGCCGGCCTCGCTCGGCGTATACAGGCCGCCGTAGATGCCACCCAGCACCAGGACCGGCAAAAGCAGCGCCCACACGCCGTCTTTGGTCGCCCGCTTCAGTTCTGACCACGAAAAGGGCGCGCGACCCGCGGGGTTGCGCAGGCCGTTCAGCACCGCGTACAGCGCCAGCGACCCGCCAATCAGCGCCGCCGGAATCAGCCCGGCCAGAAACAACTCTTGCGGATCGACGTGCGCCGAGGTCGAGGTGATGGTCACCGCATAGATCAGCATCGAAATCGACGGCGGGACCAGGCAGCCGAGCGACCCGGAGGTGGTCAGTAGCCCGATCGAGAACTTCTCGTCGTAGTTGCTCGCGACCATCGCCGGAAACAAGATCGACCCGACCGCGATGAGCGTTACCGGAGAACTGCCGGAAATCGCGGCAAAAAACATGCAGGCAAACACCGCGGCGACGGCCAGGCCACCCGGCAGCCAGCCCAGCAGCGCTTTGGCAAAATCGACCAACCGACCGGCGATACCGCCAGCGGTCATGATCGCCCCCGACGCCATGAACAACGGGATCGCCAGGAATTCCTGCTTGGTCAGCATCTCCTCCTGGTTCTGGATCATCGGCAACAGCGACAGCGCGGTGCCGTGGTCGGCAGTGAACCACACAAAAGCGAGCGCGGTCGCGGCGCCGACGATGACGAAAAGCGGCGCGCCGAGCAGCGCCAGCCCCGCCAAGACCGCGACGAAAAGACCGCTCATGCCTGGTCGTGTCCCGCGGGGGGCGGTTCGATGCCGGCCAGGACGCGCGCACCCTCGCCAAGAAAACGAAGCGAAATCATGGTCCAAGACAGGGGCAGCGCAACCAGCAGCACCCAGCGCGGCCACACCGTCGGCTGCAGCGTGCCGGCTTCCGGGTCCGCGACCCAGGTCGCGTAGTGGTCGCGCAAGCTGACCCAGGCCAGGCACGCCAGCAGCGCGCACAAGCAGGTTGTCAGGACGATCGCCGCACCCTTGACCCAGCGCTGTGCGCCAGCCGGCCAGAGCTTGTCGGCCAGTTCCAGCGCGAGGTGCTTCTTTTCATAGGTGGCCAGCGAGGCGCCGACAAAGCCGGTCCACAGCATGCCGACCAGCGCGCCAGACGGGCCCCACACCAGCCCATTGGGCAGCAGCGCCAACACCAACCACACGGCTGCGGTACCTGCGACCAGCAGGCCCACGGCGCCCGCCAGAGCCTTGGGCCACGACCAGGTCCGCGTCGCCACGCCCGTGCGCATGGCCAGCACGGCCAGCGCGACGCCAAGCAACAGGTTCAGCCCAAGGGAGACCGGGCCGTGCACGAACGCGGGGTCAGGCGTCTGGCCCAAGCGAGCGGCCAGGTGCAGCGCCGCCGTGGACAGCCGGCCTTGCTCGCGCGAGAACACGCGGTGCACCACATACAGGCCCATCACCAGGACCATGGCGACGAAAAGCCCGCCGCACAAGGCCCGTTCGGCGCGATAGATGGAGCGGTCGAGACGGTCGACGCGCAACATCCAGGCCGGCCGCGGTCGCATCGGCTACTTGCCTCGCATCTTCTTGAGCTCGGCCTCGACGGCCGCCAGCATCGCCACCGCCGTGGGTTTGGCCGACTTGCGGAACTTGTCGCGCACGGTCTTGGCGGCGGTGTCGAACGCGGCTTTTTCGCTTGCCGTGAGTTCAGCTACCTGCACGCCGGCATCCTTGACCAGCTGCAGCACCTGCGGGCCCATGGCGCGCACTTTCTTGCGCCCGAATTCCTGCACGGCCTTGCCCTCATCGAGCAGCACTTTTTGCAGGTCAGCCGGCAGCTTGTCGAACCACGGCTTGTGAAAGGCAATCACCGCCGGTTGGTACATGTGGCCAGACAGCGTCAGGTATTTGATCGAGCTGTGCCAGTTGGCCGCGACCATGTAGAGCAGGGCCTGGTCAAAGCCGTCCACGGTGCCGTTTTGCAGCGCCGGCAGCACCTCCGTCTGCGGGATTGCCACCGGCGAGGCGCCAAACGCGCGCCACATGTCCAAGTGGACCTGCGATTCCTGCGAACGCATCTTCTTGCCTTTGAGGTCGGCCGGCGACTTGACGAACTTGTCCTTGGTGCCGAAGTGGCGGTAGCCGTTTTCGTTCCAGAAGCCGACTTCGAAGCCTGCCCGCTGGAAGGCCTGGCGCATCGGCTCGGCCAGTACGCCGTCGATGATGTGGTCGGCTTCTGCCGAGTTCTTGAAAAGGAAGGGCAATTCGACGACGTTGACCTCGGGGATCTGCGACGCGATCGAGCCCATCGAGGCCGCGACGGCCTGGATCTGGCCGCGTTTGCAGCGCAGGACCGACTCGGCTTCGCTGCCCAGCGTACCGCCCAAGAACGGCTTGACCTTGATGCGCCCGCCCGACTTTTCTTCGACGCCTTTCTGCCAGCGCTTGAGCATCTCGGACCACGCCGTCTTGTCGGGCGCGACGGTGGCAATCTTGACCAGAATTTCTTCTGCGGCCATGGGCCGGGCAACGATCGACGCCAGGACGGCAGCGCCGAGGGCGATGAGGTAGCGCATCAACAACTCCGCGGACGGCAATCAGGCTGCTTTGGCCAGCGCCTCTGGATCGAAACCCAGCCGCTCGCGCAAGAACTTCTGCACGCGCAGGTGGATGAGCTCTGGAAACTCCAGCGGCGTGTAGTGGGTGCCGCTGGGGATGACCATCAACTCGGCGCCGGCAATGCGCGCCGCCATCTGCCGCGACTGGTCCACCGGCGTGAACAGGTCGCGATCGCCCGTGACGATAAGCACTGGGCAGGCGATTTGCGGCAGCACGGCCTCCGCGCAGTGGTCGCCCAGCGAATTGAGGATCGCCATGTAGCGCGGCATGTTGAGCGCCGCCACCTGCGATGCCAGTTCGACGAAAGCCTTTTCGTCCAGGGTCGGGCTCACCAGCCCCGCGGTCTTGAGCACGGTCAACGCCGCCTTGGTGCGCACGACCTTGACCGCCAGCGGCTGTGCCGGCTCGGCCAGAAACGACACGGCTTCGACGGCCCGCAAGATCGCCGGGATCATCGGCTTGATTGGGCTGGACTTGAGCAGCGGCGCAAACGCGGTGGCGAGCGGCCGGCCATAGGTGCCGTTGACCAGCACCAGCCCCAGCACGCGGTTGGCATGGCGGCGCACGATCTCAAAGCTGACCTGCACGCCCATCGACCAGCCGACCAGCACCACCTGGTGCAGACCATAGGCATCGATGACGGCCAGGGCGTCGTCGGCGTGGGTGCTGACCGAGTAGTCGTTGCCGACCGCGGGCGACGAGCGGTATAGGCCGCGGTAGTCCCAGGACACGATGCGGTGGCGCTTGCCAAAGAACTCGGTGAAGTAGCGCCAGGCATCGATGTTGCCGCCCAGGCCGTTGCACAGCACCAGCGCCGGACCGGGGCCGCCGCCACATTCGTAGGCCATGAGCTCAGTGCCGTCATGGCCGCGAACGACCTGGTGTTTGATGTCAATCATCGGCGATTCCGGCGACGGCGGGGCTGCGCCGCCGGCGGCAAAATGGCCGCATGGCGCTGGGTTGTCAAGGCGGCGGCGGGGCCCAGGGCCTTCGCCAACCCGCGTCGGCCCGTCTCAGAACAACTTCTTGGAATCCAACAGGATCGTCACAGGCCCGTCGTTGCAGAGCGAGACCTGCATGTCGGCGCCAAACACGCCTTGCGCGACCCCAAGCCCGGCGGCGCGCAAGTCGGCAGCGACCTGCTCGACGACGCGCGCCGCGCCTGCGGGCGCCATGGCATCGGTAAAGCCGGGCCGCTTGCCGCGCCGCACATCGCCGTGCAGCGTGAACTGGCTGATGAGCAGAATGGCACCGCCAGCCTGCCGCACATCGAGGTTCATCTTGCCCTGGTCGTCGGCAAAGATGCGCAGTCCCGCCAGCTTGTCCACCAGATACGCGCGGTCGGCGTCGGTGTCGTCCTTGGCGACCGACAGCAACACCACCAGACCCGGGCCGATTTCGCCCACAACGGCGCCTGCGACTTCGACCCGGCCAAAGCGAGCCCGTTGGACGACGGCGCGCAACGGATGTTTTCCGAAATCAGAAAGGCTTGCGGAACTGCAGCCCGATCGGCGAGACGCTGGTCAGCCTGAGCGTCGCGTCGCGAAACTGCACCGTAGTCAAACGGTTGGTGATCGAGCGCAGGTCGAGGACAAAGATGGATTGCTGACCTGGTTGAGCGGCCGCCGCGGTCGCGGCACACACGTCGCAGCGCACGGTGGGGGCCCTCCGCAGCACTTCGGTGTCGTCCGTCGGCCCCGCCAACGCGAGCGGGTGCCGCACCTCGCCACCTTGCCGGCCACTGTCCATGCGCGCGCCAATGACCACAACCGAATGGCGCGGCTCGATTCGCTTGACCTGACGCGCACGGCCCGCCACTGCCGTCACCGACCGCCGCGGCGCGGCCTCTGCCGGCGCAGTCGCCGCGAGCGCCAATGTGGCAGCGACGACAAGCGCGCGTGCCGTCGCCCAACCCATGCTGGTCTGGTTATTGCCCAGGCGCACGCACAACCACTGGCGGGCGTCGGCCCGTCGGTTTGAGCCTAGCGGCTACCTCTGCCGTGCGCAACTGCAAAGAACAAGGACCACGGCGATACGCGGGCAGAATGGAACCGTTTAGGTCGGTTGATTCCGCCCATGGCAGCCCGTACACTTCCGCCCCCTCGGGCGCCGACAAGTACGCACCGTCCTTGTCGCCGCTTGTTCAATTGGTGGGTCGCAAGCGCACGTCTTGGCCAACCGGCTCGCCGCGGCTGCCTGCCCGGCCGCGATCTCGGAGAAGTTGTCATGCTGAACAAGCAGTTGCGCTCCGCGTTCGCCGCGGTTGTGGGCCTCGCCTTGCTCGTCGCGCCCGCGTGCGAAACAGCCGCGCCCGCGGACAACACCAACAGCGGTACAGGCGCACAGTTCGACACCGGCGGCGGCCTGGACCTTGGCAGTGAGGACAGCGGCGTTGCCGGAACCGACGCCGAAAGCCCCGACATTGTCGCACCGCTCGATTTGGGCGTGCCCGACACCGGCGGCACCAAAGATCAGACCGCCGGTCCCGATCTGCCGCCCGCGTGCACGGAAGGCGGCTGCGCGTGCGCCGAGAACAGCCAGTGCGCGTCTGGCTACTGTTTGGACGACGCGGGCACTGGAACTTGCGCACACCCGTGCGTGCCAAGCTGCCCGAGCGGAACGGCATGCAAAACCCTCAAAGCCGGCAACGACGACGTCCAGGTGTGCGTGCCCAAGTTTCCGCGGGTGTGTGACCCGTGCAACAGCGACGCCGACTGTCAGGGCGGATCCGCGGGCAACACTGCGCTGTGTCTGGATTACGGCGACGGCAAGGGCAACAGCCCCGGCAAGTTCTGCGGCGGCGCCTGCGATTCGGCCAATCCCTGCCCGGTCGGCTACAGCTGTGCTCAAGTCAAGAACGCGACCGGCGCCCTGGTCAACCAGTGCAAGCGCACCGACAACGTCTGCCTGTGCAGCCCGCGCGCGACCAAGCTGGGCCTTGGCACTACCTGCAGCAAGACCAACGCAAACGGCAGTTGCGGCGGCCAGCGCTTCTGCGACGCCAAGGGCCTGAGCCCGTGCGGCGCCCTCGACCCCGCCGCCGAGACCTGCAATGGCGTCGACGACAACTGCGACGCCAAGACCGACGAGGCGTCGTGCGACGACAAGAATGTGTGCACGGCGGATAGCTGCGACCCGATCAAGAAGGCGTGCATCAACGCGCCGCTCACCACCAGCTGCGACGACGGCAATACCTGTACCAGCAAGGACACCTGCAAAGACGGCGTGTGCAGCGGCGTCGGCAAGAACTGCGACGACGGCAATCCCTGCACCGAAGACGGCTGCGACGCCAAGGGCGGGTGCAAGTACGACAACGCCACCGGACCGTGTGTGGACGACAACCCCTGCGTGGTCGGCGGCCAGTGCAAAGACGGCCAGTGCCAGGGCGCCAAGCCCAAGGTCTGCAACGACAGCAACCAGTGCACCGCCGACAGTTGCTTGGATGGCAAGTGCGTGTTCAAGCCGGTCGCCGCGCCCTGCGACGACGGCAACGGTTGCACCAGCGGCGACGTGTGCGACGGCGGCGTGTGCGCGGGCAAGGGCAAAATCTGCACCGACAACAACCCGTGCACGGAAGATGTGTGTGACCCCAAGGCCGCGGGCGGGTGCAGCTTTGCGCCAGCCGCCGGGCCTTGCGACGATGGAAATGCTTGTACGACCAAAGACTTCTGCGCCGACGGCAAATGCTCAGGATCGGCCAATCCGTGCAATGACAACCAGTCGTGCACTATCGACTCGTGCGACGCCAACAAAGGCTGTGTGCACGCGCCGGCGGCCGGGTCGTGCGACGACAACAACCCCTGCACCGCGCCGGATGCGTGCAGCAACGGCAGCTGCGCCTCGGGCGCCGCCGTCAAGTGCGACGACGCCAACCCCTGCACGACCGATTCCTGCGACCCCTCCAAGGGTTGTGTGTACGCCAACAACACCGCCGCTTGCGACGACAAGAACAATTGCACGGTCGGCGACGCCTGCAGCGCCGGCAAGTGCGCTCCGGGAACCAACCAGTGCGGCTGCCAGAGCGACGCCGACTGCCAGCAGGGTGCCAACCCCTGCCTGGGCAAATCGTTCTGCGACAAGTCGTCGAGCACGTTCAAGTGTGCAGTCGACACCAAGCAGGCGATCGTGTGCAACACCGGCGCGGATACAGAGTGCAAGAAGACCAGTTGCGATGCCGGCACCGGGCAATGCGTCGCCAAAAACGTCAATGAATCCGGCCTGTGCAATGATGGCAACCCGTGCACGACCGGCGACGCCTGCGCTGCAGGCGCCTGCAAAGGCGCGGGCACCAAGGACTGCAACGACAACATCGCTTGTACGACCGACAGTTGCTCGCCAACGGCAGGGTGCGCCCACGCCGCCAACACCGGCGCTTGCGATGATGGTGACGCCTGCACCAAGAACGACACCTGCTCCGGCGGTGTCTGCAAGGGCACTGGCGGTTCGGGTTGCTGCACCACTGCGGCCGATTGCGACGACAAGAATCCGTGCACCACGGATTCGTGCAACGCTGGCACTGGTGCCTGCACCAACGCGCCGGTTGCCAATGGCGGCGCCTGCAACGCCGACGGCAACGGTTGCACCGCCGACACCTGCCAGGCCGGCAAGTGCGCCGCCGGTACGCCAGTCGATTGCGCCGCCAGCGCGGACTCGTGCAATACCGGCACCTGCAGCTCAACTGGCGCAACCACCTATAGTTGCACCAAGACGCCCAAGGCCGACGGCACCACCTGTGACGACGGCGCGTTCTGCACCATCGGCGAGGCCTGCGCCGCCGGCAAGTGCCAGGGCGGCAAACCCAAGGATTGCTCGTCGTCTGGTTGCACGACCGGCGTCTGCGACGAGGCCAGCAAGTCGTGCAAGGGCACGGCCAAGCCCGATGGCGCGGCATGCGACGCCGACAACAGCGGCTGCACCAAAGACGACCAGTGCAGCAAGGGCGTGTGCGTCGCGGGCGCCAAGGTCGATTGCAGCAACCCGTTCGACGTCTGCAACGACATCGCCTGCAATTCGACCGGCGCCGTGACCTACCAGTGCAAGCCGACCGCAAAGGCCAAGGGCGCGCCTTGCGAAGACGGCAAGTTCTGCACCGAAGGCGACACCTGCGACGGTGCCGGCAAGTGCACGGCCGGCGGCGCCAAGGCCTGCAGCGAAGTGACCGACGCCTGCAACGACGCGACCTGCGACGAACTGGCGACCAAGTGCGTGCCCAAGCCCAAGGCCGACGGCGCACCGTGCAACGACGGCGACACTTGCACCGCCACCGACCTGTGCAAAGCCGGCCAGTGCCAGGGGCAGAACAACGCATGCGGCGATTTCAAGATCAGCACTTTCAAAACTCTGGGGGCGGCGCTGTACAAGCTGCCGGCGATTGTGGACATGGGCAGCGGCCGGTTCCGGCTGGCCTGGGGCAACACCGATGCGGCGATCGGCCTGCGCAGCTACCGCGGCGACTGGTCGCGCGAGTACACCGAGCAGAATTTCAGCACCACCGCCAATGACCTAAATGGGTTGCAGGCGATTTCGACCGGGCCCAACGGCGCCAACGCCATCGTGTGGAGTGCATACTCGTCGAACAGCGGTAGTTGCACGGCGTACTACAGCAGTTCGTGTACGACCAGCAATGGCTGCACGGCATCCGCCTACGCCGATTGCGGCTGCTGCCAGTCGTGCACGCGCTACCGCCACAACTACAAGAACCAGCACGCGTGGATGCCCTACGATGGCTTGGATTACGCAACGGCCGGCGCGTTCAACCTTGCAACCGGTGCCGCCAACTGCGCGCAAGGTGCCACCGCGCCGGCCGGCGTGACCAAGTCCGACAGCGCTGGCTACACCGACGGCCGCCGCTTCGTGGTGTCGCAAGTGGGCAGTACCACCTACACTAAAATCCACAAGGCCGACGGCAGCGTCGCCAAGGACCTCGGCACTGAAACGACCGCCAAGAACTTCTCGGTCGCCGTCCACACCGATGGCACCTCGATTTTCGTGTGGGACGACGGCGCGGAAATCTGGGCGCAGATGTACTACAGCGACGGATCGACCAACGGCATCAAGTTCCAGGTCAACACCAAGGTCACCGGCGCGCAGACTGAACCCGAAGTGGCCTTCCAGCCGTCCGGCCGCTACATCGTGGCCTGGAACACCGACCAGGGCGGCGGCG
>CAXRHS010000517.1:0-2125 GCA_964230235.1 Myxococcota bacterium | reverse complement strand
ACCAGCGCGGCCACATCAACGGCGTGGCCCGTCAGGTGGCGCGAGTGCATCGTCTGCGAGGCCCCGGCGGCGACGAGCTGGCGTTGGCGGGCCTCGGTGCGCAGGCCCTCGGTGACGATGAAATCCGCCGACGCACGCGCGCGCGAGATCACGCGCACGAGATCGGGATGGACGCCGGCCAGGCGCTGCATGTCACGGGCGGTCAGCATTGCGGTTCCTTTGAAAGTTTGAGACTGACGCATGTTCTGCGTTGACATGGTGGTAGCGTGACGCTATAAACGCGTCATCAGCAAGGGAGACACGGACATGAACGCCAAGGACCTGCAATATCGCGCCGTCGCAGCAGTCGCTTCGCAGTTTGGCTACAAGCAATGCCCCCACACTTTCGCCCGCGAACTTCTGGCCAAGAAACCGCAGCTTTGGGCTTACGACATTGCACTCGCAGAACTCCGCAGCGACGGCTTCAAGGTCACGCAGCAGCGCAAGGACGCGATCTGGAAGGCGCTGGGCGGCAATTAACGAGGGCTTCGGCCCCCACCCCCCCCCACACACGGGAGACACGACGATGAGCAGACCGATGGGCGTCACCAAGATCACCAACGACTACGCAATGGCTGCGGGGCGCGACGTTTACGAAAGCATCCCGAAGGCCGTGTGGGCTGCAATTGCTGTCTCCGCCCTCACCTGCGGCGGTGACCATTTGGACGAAGCCGCTGAGCGTGTGCTGGCCGAATGGGCCATCCTGCACAGCAACGGCATCGTGCCGCAGCGTCCGATCAAGCGTCCATGACCCCCACCGAATACGCCGCCGCTCTCGAAACCCTCGGCTGGTCGCGCCCCGAACTCGCGCGCCAGATTGGCCAACCGATCGACCGCGTGCGCAATTGGGGAACGCGCAACTACCGCGTGCCCGACGCCGTAGCCGAGTGGCTGCGCCGCCGCGTGGCCGCCCACCAGGCCATGCTCCGCGACGATCCGCCGCCGCGCGCCTAGGTGCCGCGCCGCCCCCAAAGATACCACCCCGCCGTCGCCGCCGAAGTCGCCGCACCGGCCACCAGATCCCAGCCCGGCCCATCCACCACGCCGCGCGCGATCAGCACGCCGCCGATGAGCTGCAGCGCGTGCCGCAGCAGCCCGATTGCCACATCCTGCATGTGTCTCTCCTGTCAGTGGCGTTTGCCGTCGCCAAACCAATTGAATGCGAACCCCGCAGCGAGCACCGCCAGAAAGCCGATTGTCAGTGTGCGAACGATTGTTTCCAGCGCAATGCGGCGGGCGCTGCGCCATGCGGACAGCAGGTCGCGAACCTCGCGTAAGTCCGCGACTGCCTTTTCGTCGTCCAACCCAAGCCGCGCCAGGGTGCGCTTGGCCCCCTGTTCGCCAGCATCCTCCAGGAGGGACCGAAGCTGTTCAGGGGAAAGGCAGATGGGGGCCGGCTCTGTCACACCCGCCTCCTGCACTCTAGGGTGGCGGCAAGGCGGAACAGATCGTCCACGGCCGTGTCGGACATGCCGAACGACGACGCGGCGCCGGCGATCAGAGGGTCCATGCGGTCGATCTGCACGGCGTATTCCCAGGCGTCCTGCGTGTCCGCATCCTGGCCCGCCACGTAAGCCGTCACCGCATCGTAGAGGCCGGCCTGGCGCAGCGCGCGGCGCATTTGGAGCGGCGAGACCGTCATGGCCCGGCGCCAGTCGTCCAGCGCCGCGGCGATTTCCTCCGGCGTGCGGTCGCGCCCCGTCTGCGTCTCCACGATTTCCGAGGGGAACACCTGCACCGTGGAGCCGGTCAGCACTTCGGCCTGGATTTCGACAAGCCGCCACGGCAGCCAGCCGAGCGCGCGGAGTTCGGCCGCGTCGAGCCGATCGAGCCCGCTCACGTTGCGCCAATTGACCGGCAGCGCCATGGGCCCTTCGACCACAGCGCCGGCCTCGACAAACCCATACGTCATGCTGTCTCCTTCACGGCCACGCGCTCACGCAAAGCTTTACCGACCGCCGCCAACGGCGCAGTCCAATCGCCATAGGTGGTTTGCCGAAACAGCCGCACGGAGCGATACCAAACGGATCGCTCACCAGGGACGGCCCAGATCGGAAGAGCGTCGTGGAGGGACAGAGTGTTAATG
>CAXRHS010000516.1:0-2283 GCA_964230235.1 Myxococcota bacterium | reverse complement strand
ACCCAAGCGGTTGACGCAGCCGACGTGGTCGACGCGGCCGCGGAAGTTGCGGCGGACACCGGGCCGCCCTGCAATCCCGCCGCGTGTCCGCCGGCGCCACCGTGCAAAGTCGCAGTGTGCGAAAACGGTGCCTGCGCGACGGCACCCAAAGCCGAGGGACTGGCGTGTGAAGACGGCGATCCGTGCACCAAGATCGACGTGTGCACGGCCGGTGCCTGCAAGCCGGGCCCCGACGCATGCGCGGCCGCTTTGCCCGTCGGCGTGGGCGCATCGCCTTGCAAGCTGGTCGGCGACCTGCCCAAAGCGTCGTCGATCGCGCTGGTGCCGTGGTTCACGCAACTCGCGGTTTCGCAGCCGATCCACCTGACGCACTTTCCCGACGGCAGCGACCGGATGGTGGTGGTGTCGCGGCCGGGCCAGATCAACCTTTTCGCCAACGATCCCAACGTCAAGACCCAAAAGCTCATCTTGAACATCCAGAGCAAGGTCAACCCCGCTGGCGAAGGCGGGCTGTTGTCGGTGGCCTTCCATCCAAAGTTCAAACAAAACAAGAAATTCTACGTCAACTACACCTCGACCGGCACGTTTTCCACGGTCGTCAGCGAGTTCACGATGTCGGCTGCGGATCCCGAGGTCGCCGATCCAGCGAGCGAAAAGAAGCTGGTCGTGATTGCGCAGCCCTACACCAACCACAACGGCGGCCAGATCTACTTCGACCCGCCGGGCTACCTGCACATCGCCATGGGCGACGGCGGTTCGGGCGGCGATCCGCTCAACGCCGGCCAGGACAAGCAGCAACTGCTCGGCAAGATCTTGCGCATCGATGTCGACAAGGCCGAGGGCGGCAAGCCCTACGCCATCCCCAAGTCGAATCCGTTCGTCAACGACCCGACCTACAAGCCCGAGATTTTCGCGCTCGGCATGCGCAACCCGTGGCGGGTGACCGTCGACCGCCTGACCGGCCAGATCTGGGCGGCCGACGTCGGCCAGAACAAGTGGGAAGAAATCGACATCGTCGAAAGCGGCAAGAACTACGGCTGGCGCATCCTTGAAGGCTCGTACTGCTACAACCCCGCCACCAACTGCGACAAGACCGGCATGACCATGCCGGTCGCCGACCTGCCGCACGGGCAGTCCAACTCGATCACCGGCGGATTCGTCTACCGCGGCTCGCAAAACCCGGCGCTGTACGGCGCCTACCTGTCCGGCGACTACGACACCGGCAAGTATTGGACCACCGTGCCCGACGGCAAAGGCGGCTACACGACGACGGAGGTGCTCGACACCCCCGACCACCCGGTCACCTTTGGCGAAGATCGCGACGGCGAGCTGTATGTCGCGCAGCTCTTCCCGGCCAAGATTTGGAAGGTCGTCCAGCAGACGACGACGGCACCAGCCGGGCCGGCGCTACCCAAGAAACTGAGTGAAACTGGGTGTTTTTCCAACCTGCCGACCTTGCAGCCCGCGGCCGGGGTGGTGCCCTACGAGCTGAACGCCCCGCTGTGGAGCGACGGTTCGCACAAGCAGCGCTGGCTGGTGCTGCCGGCGGGCGCGACCCCCAAGCCGGGCGGCGTGGGCCCGATCGGCGTGCCGGATGACCCCTCGCAAAGCTGGTCGTTGCCGGTTGGCACCCTGCTCATCAAGCACTTTGCGCTCGGCGATGGCGGTGCGACGCCGGTCGAGACCCGCTTCTTGCGCCGCGATGCCGGCGGTTGGTCGTTTTGGACGTTCCGCTGGCAAGCAGACGGCAAGGACGCCGACTTGTGGCTTGGCGGCGGCCAGCAGTCCTACGCGGTGACCGAGGGCGGCACCGCCAAGACCAAGACGTGGACGGTGCCCAGCCAGGCGCAGTGCGGCGCCTGCCACCGGGCTGCGACGCCGGACGGGTTGGTGCTCGGCGTACAGTCGGCGCAGCTGGATCGCGGGGGCGGCAAGCTCGGCGGGCAGAATCAGAGCGATGTGTTTGCCAAAGCGGGGCTTTTCGCAAAGCCTGGTGTGACCTCCGCGGCGATCGCCGCGTTCGCGGATTTGCAGGGTGTCGAGGCGGGCGGCGCTTTCGCGGGCGCGCTTGGGCCGGCCGCGCGGGCCTATCTGCACAGCAATTGCGCCCATTGTCACCGCCCGGGCGGGGGATCTCCCTCGGACCTCGACCTGCGGTTTGCGCTGCCGCTGGCGCAGACAAAGGCGTGCGGTCTGGCCCCGCAAGCGGGCGATCTCGGCATCGCCGGCGCGCAAATCGTGGCGCCAGGATCGGCGGCCAAGTCGGTGCTGGTGCAGCGGATG
>CAXRHS010000515.1:0-2245 GCA_964230235.1 Myxococcota bacterium | reverse complement strand
TGAGCGAGATTTTCGTGCCGAAGAAAGCCGCACCGCAACCGTAGCGTGCTTCGCCGCAACTCGGCCCCCACCTGCTACCCTCACCGCCCGCCCACCAAGCCGGAGATTCGCCATGCGCCACTGTGTGCTTGCCCTTGTCGTTGTGGCTTTGGCTTCAAGTGCCTGCGCCGATCCTGCCGCCACCCCGGCAACCACCACCGATGTCGCTGCTGCGTCAGGGGATGCCAAGGCCGCCGGTGATGTCGCACAAGACAGTGCAGTTGCCGCCGATGCCGGCCCACCCGACGCCGGCCTGCAACCGCGCAACGTGACCTTTGCCTGCGCCGGCAAGACGACGCTGCTGTACGACCCGGCAGGGCCCAAGCAAGTCACTACCTTTCCCGACGAGTTCTACACCGTCGACGACCCCAAGACCACGACTGGCGTGCGTGTGCAGTTCGATCCGGCGCTGCCGTGGATCAAGAACGGGCCGAAGATCCTGACCCGCGCCTTCGAAGACCTGAACGCGCTCGATGGCTGGGGCGTGACGGCTGCGGTCACGTTCCGCTTTGACGCGCCGGTCGGGTTGGGCCTGCCGTCCGGCCCGACGTCGGTCGAGGCCGCGGGGTTGGTGTTCGCCGATCTCGGCCCGATCGGCAAGCCGTTGGCCAAGCCCGAGCGGGTGCCCTTCGAGGCCCAGCTGACCGACGACGGCAAGACCGTGCTGCTGTGGCCGATGCGCCCGCTGCGGCCCAAGCACCGGCACGCCGTCGTGTGGACGAATGCGCAAAAAGCCGACGACGGCGGCTGCATCCAACCCAGCGCAGCACTGCAGAAAATCCTCCGCAACGAGGGTGCCGATCCCCGCCTGGACCGGCTGTCGTGGCGGGCCCAAGATGCCCTCGGCGCGCTCGGTATCAAGCCAGGCGAAGTGTCGGCGCTCGCCGTGTTCACCACCCAGAGCACCACCGACCTGTCGGTCAAAATTGCGCAGCACATCGCCGGTCAGAAGTTTGCGTGGGCGGGTCCAGCGACTTGTGAAAAGGGACCCGTTTTCCGCAAGTGCGACCGGCCGTTTGTCGCTCAGGACTACCGCGACGGCCGCGTGGTCGTCGACGGCACTCCGCAAAAGCCTTGGACTTTGATGGTCAGCGTCTGGCTGCCGGCCAACGCCAAAGGGCCAGTCCCGACAGCAGTGTATGGTCACGGCCTGGGGTCGGGGCGCAGCCAGGGCAAGGCGCTGGCGGAATTGGCCGCACCGGAAGGCATCGCCACAGTCGGTATCGACGCGCCCGCCCACGGCGACCATCCGGGCACCAACCCCAAGCCGCAGGGCACGCTGCCGACCGTTATCCAGTTCTTTGGCCTGGACGTCGCTACTTTGAGCGTCGATGGCCTCAAGCTGCGCGACCACTGGCGGCAGGCGACCTACGACAAGCTGCAGCTGGTGCAGCTGCTGTTGGCCGACCCCGATGTCGATGGCGACGGCAAGCCGGACCTCGACACCCAAAAGCTCATGTACCTGGGCGTCTCGCTGGGCGGCATCATGGGTTCTGAGCTGCTGGCGCTGACCCCGCACCTCAAGGCGGCGGTGCTGTCGGTGCCGGGCGCGCGGGTGTCGAGCATCATCAGCGACAGTCAGGAGTTCGCGCCGCTCATTTTCGCCTTCAAGCCGGAGGGCACCAGCGACGGTGACGTGATTCGGTTTTTTCCGATGCTGCAGACGCTGCTCGATGCCGGCGATGCGGGTGCCTACGCGCCGCATGTGCTCAAGGACCGGGTGCCGGGCGCGGGGCCGCCCCCGCACGTGCTGATGCAAATGGCCATGAACGACGAAATCGTGCCCAATACGGCCAACCGCGTGCTGGCTCGCGCACTGGGGCTAGGGCACGCGCCGCCGGTCGCCGGCCCGGTCGGCCTCATCCCGGTCTTGGACAAGCTGCCGGTCAAGGGCAACCTGGCGGCCGGGGTCACAGGCGTGCTGTTTCAGTATGACCGCGCGACTACGCAGAAGGGCAAGCCGCCGGAGCCGAGCGCCCATGGCAACGTGCCCAAGTGCGCGGAGGCGATGGCGCAGGACCTGCACTTCTTGGGTAGCTGGATGAAGGATGGGGTTGCGGAGGTGGTTGACCCGTATGCGCTTTTGGGGACGCCACCGCTGACGGGGAAATAGCCCCAGTGCCCGTAGAAGATCGACTCGATTTTCTGCGTTGGCCCGCTGCGGGCTTGGTGGGTCGCAAGCTCGCGACTTTGCAGTCGACTCGCC
>CAXRHS010000514.1:0-2227 GCA_964230235.1 Myxococcota bacterium | reverse complement strand
TGCACACGGCGAGGATGCCGCCGCCGCCGCCGTATTGGACGCCACACGGCGTCCCCAGGCCGTTGCCGACAGCCCGCGGCGAACACGTACACGCGCCAAGCCCGGTGCCGACCTCGGCCAGCTTGACGCATTGCTTGGCGTTGGTGCCCTCGGTGGTGGTGACGTTGCTGCACGCGTAACCGGCACCGCAGTCGGTGGCGGTCGCGCAGGGCGATCCGCAAAAACTGCCGGCAAGCGCGTACATGAGCACGCGGTACCACTGATGCCCGCGCTGTCGCAATCTGCCGACTTGGCACACGGTTCGCAGCGCAGGCCGAACTGGGCAATGCACACGTTTACCGGGTCGCCGCCGCCAAGCCCGATGGCCTTGCAGCTGAACCCCGCTGGGCAACTGTCGGTGCAGGTGCGGGCACACTGGCGGCCAACCGGCAAATCGAGGCACAGGCCGCTATCGCAGCCCTTGTTGTCGGTGCAGGCGCAGCCCGGGCCGCCGGGGCAGGCGCCGGTAGCGTCGGCGTCGGTGGCGATGTCGCTGCTGCCGAGGTCAAGCGTCGCCGCGGTGTCGGCGTCAGCGTCGTCGCCTGCCTGAACATCGCCGGCAGTAGTCAGCGTGTCGGCCTTGACTGTGGCCGCGGTCGAGGCGGCGCCGAGTTTTTCGCTGCAGGCGATCGAGGTTAGCAAGCCGATGATCGCGGCCCAGCGGCCCAGACGGAAGGGGCTGCCGGCTCTGCGAGTTTCCATGGATGCCTCCGTGCGCAGCGGAGCATAGCTGCACGGGCTACCTGTTGCAACGCTCAACGCCGCCCACGCCGCGCCACGTTGCTCACCCACCGCCTTTGCACCACTCCCGCATTGACACCATCCGCCACCCGACCGACCATCGCCCGAACGCGGCTGTTCGCTCCGCTGGTGGTCGGCGGAGTCGGCGTGCCGCGCACCGTGCCGCCCGCCGATGCCCACCGCACCCCATTGCTACGCGTCCTCGATGGCAAATGCAAGGCCGGCGCCGTCGTCGACTGTGATGACAAGAACCTGTGCACCGACGACAGCTGTGACCCGGCCGCCGGCTGCAAGAAGGCCTTCAACACCAAGCCCTGCGACGACGGCAACGCCTGCAACAGCGCGGATTCGTGCAAGAACGGCACCTGCAGCGGCTCAGGTGGCAAGGACTGCAGCGACGGCAACCCGTGCACCAACGACACCTGCGACAGCTCAGGCGGCTGCGTCAACACCAACCTGACCGATGGCGCGGCGTGCAGCAGCAGCGGCTGTAGCGGTGGCGGCTACCAGTCACCGGCAACCTGCAAGGCGGGCAAGTGCGGCCTGTTGCCGCTCGTGACCAGCTGCGACGACAAGAACCCGTGCACGACCGACTTCTGCGACGACGTCAAGGGCTGCAAGTCGGTCGCCAACACCGCGGGCTGCACCGACGGCAACGCCTGCACCAAAAGCGACACCTGCTCGGGCGGCGCCTGCACCGGCACCACCGTGGTCTGCTACGACGGCAACCTGTGCACCGACGACTACTGCGAGTCGCTGACCGGTTGCGCGACCTCGAACAACTTTGCCAACTGCGACGACGGCAACGCGTGCACGACCGCCGATAAGTGCAACGCCGGCGCGTGCAAGGGCGGCCCCGCCCCCAACTGCGACGACAACAAGGTGTGCACCAGCGACGCGTGCGACCCCGTCAAGGGCTGCACCAACACCAACAACACCATCAATTGCGATGACCTGAACGCCTGCACCACCAACGACAAGTGCTTGAACGGCAACTGCCTTGGCGGCATCGCCCCCATCTGCGACGACGGCAACCCGTGCACCACCGATGCCTGTGACAAGGCGGTTGGCTGCACCCACAGCGACAACACCGTGCCGTGCGACGACAAAGATGCCTGCACCACCAACGACACTTGCGCGGCCAAGGCCTGCAAGGGCGGCGTCGCCCCCAACTGCAACGACAACAACGTCTGCACCACCGACACCTGCGACAAGGCCAAGGGCTGCGTCAACACCGCCGTCGCCAACAACACCAAGTGCGCGGACTCGACTTGCAGCACGCTGGTGTTTCAGCCGACCGCGACCTGCCAGGCCGGCCAGTGCAGCAAGCCCGCGACCGTCAACTGCGACGACGGACTGGAATGCACGGTCGACGCCTGCGACGCCACCGCCGGCTGCAGCAAGGCCAACAAGGCCTGGGGCACGGCGTGCACCAATGCCACGGTCA
>CAXRHS010000513.1:0-2609 GCA_964230235.1 Myxococcota bacterium | reverse complement strand
CAGCCGCGACGACGACCCGGAGACGTTCGACCGCCTGCTCAAGCCGACCGAGGGGGCCAGTTGGGAAGGGCCGCTGTGCGACGTCGGCGACGTCATCGGCGGCGAAGGCTTGTGGTTCCGCACCCGCACGGGCGAACAGAGCCTGTGGCTCAAGTCGAACCGCGGCCGGCCGGCGCTGCGCATCCTGACCAAGTCGGTGCGTCCGCTGCCCGACAAGTTCCATGGCCTGGCCGACAAAGAGACCCGGCTGCGCCAGCGCTACGTCGATCTGGTGATGAACCAGGAGGTGCGCGAGATTTTTCGCAAGCGCAGCCTGGTGTTGCGCGGTGTGCGCCGCTTCTTGGACGACCGCGGCTACGTCGAAGTCGAGACGCCGATGATGCATACGTCGCTCGGCGGGGCGGCGGCGCGGCCGTTTCGGACCCACCACAATGCGCTCGACATGCCGCTGTACCTGCGCATCGCCCCGGAATTGCACCTCAAGCGCCTGGTGGTCGGCGGCATCGACCGCGTGTACGAGATCAACCGCAACTTCCGCAACGAAGGCCTGAGCCCGCGCCACAACCCGGACTTCACCATGCTCGAGTTCTATCGGGCGTATGCGACCTACAGCGACCTGATGGACGAGGTCGAAACGCTCATCGCCCGGCTGGCGCGCGACATCTGTGGTTCGACGACCGTGGTCTGGGGCAGCCACGCCGACGGCACGCCGCGCGAGATTCGCCTTGCCGCGCCGTTTGCGCGCGTGCGCATCGCCGATGGGTTGCAGCAATGGGCGGGCATCGCCGTGACCGACCTGGACAACGAAGCGGTGTTGCGCGCCCGGGCGACCGAGCTTGGCGTCCACATCGACGCCCACGCGACATTGGGCAAAGTCCAGGTCGAACTGTTTGAGGCGGTAGCCGAGCCGCACCTGGTCCAGCCGACGTTCGTCTATGAGTATCCGGCGGAGACCAGCCCGCTGGCCCGCCGCAACGACGGCAATCCCAACGTCGTCGATCGCTTTGAGCTGTTCATCGGCGGCATCGAAATCAGCAATGCCTTCTCGGAGTTGAACGACCCGGTGGATCAGTACCAGCGCTTTGCCCACCAACTGGAACAGCGCGCCAAGGGCGACGAAGAGACCATGGACCTGGACATCGACTACGTGCGGGCGCTGGAGTACGGCATGCCGCCCGCGGCTGGCTGCGGCATCGGCATCGACCGGCTGGTGATGCTGCTGTCGGGGGCCGAGGCAATCCGCGAAGTCATTCTTTTTCCGCACATGCGGCCAGAGTTCGCGGCAAGTGGCGACAAGACCCCGGCGCAGACCGCCGAGACCGACGCCTAGCCGAGCACCGTGACCGCCGCTCCGACTTTGCACGCGCGCCTGCGCTGGCTGGCCCTGCTCGGGGTGGCAGCCGCAGTGCCGGAGGCGCTGGTGCGGTCGCCCGACGCCCAGGTGGCGTTTCAGGCGATGCTGGTTGTGCAACTGCTGGGCGTCATCGTCGCGGCCATTGCCGTCGCAGCCGCGTTCAGCGCTCTGGGCCTTGCCGCCGTGTGGCGGGCGTCGCGGCCGCTGCAGACGGTGCCGAGCACGTTCGTGGCGTGGGCGTTCTTGCGCGCGCCGCGGCAGGTGGCGCCGTGGGCGTTGCGGGTGGTCGGCGCGCTTTTCGAAGCGGTCGGCGCTGGCCCCGACGGTGCCCGGCAGGGTTCTTGGCCGAAGCTTTTGGGGGGACTCGCGCTCGCCGCGCTCGGTACTGGGCTGGCGCTGTGGCAGCGCCAGGCCTTTGCGGTGGTTGATCTCGCGGTGCGCAACCTGGGTGGCGCGGTTGGCATCCATGGCCTGCTCATCGCGACCGCGGGCCTGCCGACCCTGACCTTGCGGCGCGGTCTGGTGGTGCTGACGGTGGCCGGCGGATTGGTCGCGGCGGGGCTGGCGGGTCGCCACCCTGCCGTGCTGCCGTACCTCGATCCGCTGGCGCTCTTGGCAACTCTGGGCCTGGTTGGAGGCGTGGCGCACGCCCGGCCCGGCGAACTGGTCGGCCTTGCGGGGCGGTTGGCGCGGCGGGCGCGCTGGGTGCTCGCACTTGCGGCGGCGCTGCTAGGCGGTGGGCTTGCCTTGCACCTGAGCGCGCGCGCCGATGCGGCTGCCATCTCGCTGCTTTCGGGTGGCATCGCTGCGGCTGTGGTTGGTGTCTACCTGTTGTTGCAAGGGCAGGCCAAGGTCACGGTGCCGGTTTTCGTGTCGATCGTCGGCGTGGCGGCCGGCACTTGGGCGCTGATTGTGGTGCTGTCGGTCATGGGCGGTTTTGCCAGCGACCTGCGCAACAAGATGCTGGTCGCCAATGCCCACGCGCTGATTGAAGCCCCGGGCCGCGCCACGCCCTTTGGCGATGCGGCGCAGTTGGCGGCGCGCCTGCGAGCGGTGCCGGGCGTCCAAGCCGTGAGCCCGCAGGTGCGCGGCGACGCCATCGTGTCGTCGAGCTTCAACGTCCACAATTTCGTCGGCATCCGCGGCATCGACCCGGCCGCGGCCGACGTGGTGCGCGAGTTTGAACCGACGCTGCGCCCCGGCTCACTTGGGCTGTTGCGCGACCCCCCGGGTCTTGGCAGTGACCGCTCGCTGG
>CAXRHS010000512.1:0-3434 GCA_964230235.1 Myxococcota bacterium | reverse complement strand
CGCCGCGCGGCAGGCCTGCCGGGCAGCCTTGTCTCCCGCGCCCTGGCGCAGCAGGTTGCCCAGCCGCTCCGCATCCAACTGCAGCACCGGCCGCAGCGCCGCGACTGCCCGGACCTGCTCGTCCGTCGCCGTCATCGCGCGGCTCCGGTGACTGCGTCGGGCAGCCAGCTGACGTCGACGCGGGCGCCTGGAACAAGGCCCAGTTCGGCTGCCCGGTGGGCGCGCAGTTCCAGCACGTAGCGACTGGGCCGCTCGACCCTGCGGGTGGTCTCCGTCAGCGGCGGCACGTTGGCGACCACGCCGACGACGACGAAGTCCGCGTCTACAAACACCATGTCGAGCGCGATGTAGGTGTTGCGCATGTAAAAGCCCCAGGTGTCGTCGCCGGGCATCACAAACAGCATGCCGGCGTCGTCGCCCAGCTTGTCGCGGTACATCAGCCCTTGCGCGCGCTCGGCAGCCGTCCGCGCCACCTCGACCAGCAGGCCTGGCAAAGCAGGGCGGTGGGGCAACCGGATCGCGGCGCGACCGCGAAACAGCGCGGGTGGACTCGCTTCGGTCGGCGTGACCGGTTCGGGCGCGGCGCTCGCCGTTTGGGCGGGCGGTCGCGTACACCCCATCATCGACAACAGCAACGGCACCAAAACGGCCAGGGGCAAGGACGGGCGATCGCGCATCGGGTGCATCAAGCCAGTTCCACGTCGACAAGGCGTCGCGTGCTCCGCGATGGTGCCGGCCCTGCGGCCACGGGGCAAGCGGTTGGCGCACCCGGTCGGGGCCGGGGCGAGTTCAGATGCTTTCGTCATGCACTTGGACGATCGCGCAGCGGCAACCGGACGAACGCGCAGCGGCAACGCGTGCCCCGCTGTCGGTTGGCAACGTCTGCCGCGTGCGTCAAGGCGGCAAGACCGCTGCGAGATACGCCGCGTCGACCGGGCCCCACTGACTCGCCGGACCCGCGGTCAAGCCCGCGCGCTCGCCAAATGGCCGCGCCGTGCCGGCGTCCATGATCCAACCGGGGTGGTCACCGCCGTGGTGCGCGGCGTCGGTGTCCGCAGGCAGGCCGAGCGCGTGGCCAATCTCGTGGGCGGCGACTTCAGCGACGACCTGGGCGAGGACGGCGATGGCGGGCCGGGCCTTGTCCAAATCGGATGCGTGCGCGACCTTGCCGCCGAGCAAGGGGCACCACGGGCCAAAAACCGCATCAAATGCCGGATCGGCCACGGTCGAGGCAGGATGCAGCGCCTTGGAGAACCCCAGAAGTTCACCCACAAAAACGCCACCGTAGGCCGCGTGACCGGCTTGCAGCGCGCTTGGATTGAGGCCACCGAGTTGCTCGTCCAACACCAGGTTGCCGACGTCCTTGGTGACACCACCTTCTGCTCCCAACAGACCCAGGCCATTGGGATCGCGGTCTTGCAAGTGCAGGCGCAGCCACTCCCCGACCGGGGGATCGGGCGGCGACCACGCGATCTGCACGGCGTAGGGCGAAAACAGCTTGCGGAGCCGGTCGATGATCGCGGTGCGCAGCGGCGACGCCAGGCTGGCCAGGCCAAGCCGGTGCAGCGCGGCGTTCAAACCCGGTCCCGCCACCAACTCAACCCGCTGAACCGGCCGCAGTAGCCAATCGACGGCAACCGGTTTGCCAGCCCATTGCTGACCGCCGGCGGCAACCTGCAGGGCGACGGTGCCCTCAAACCGAACAGCGCCCTGGCTGACCATCCCGGCGAGGTGAGATGCGTGCCAACTGGAGCCGAGGACCGCGAACAGGCCGGAAAAATCCAGCTTGGGCCCAGGGTTCCAAGCCGCAATGACCTGACCGGTCGTGCTGCGCCAGATGCCGGCAAATCCCAGCGAGGCCTGATCGCCAACCGCCTTGATCGCGAGCGGAACTGCGGCTCCGCGCACCAACGGTTGGCCAAGCGCCGCCACCTGCGGTTCTGCCAGCGTTGCCGGTTGCCACGCCGTCCATGGGCCAGCCGAGGCGTGCCCGCGGTGTAGGCCGGCAAGGCGCAAGCGCAACTGGCGGCCGCCCGGCTGGACACCCGTCCAAGCGGGGCCGACGGCCAATTGCCCGATCGCACGTCCGGTCGGCAGCGCGGTCCTGAGCGGCGCAGTTCGAATGGCCTGGGTGTCTTCGATCTCAGCCCACAGCGCGCCCTCGCCGGGTAGGAGCAAATCTTCGGCGTGCACCGCGATCGTGGCACCCCACGCCAGCGACGCTGGCTGCCACTGCACGGCGCCGGCGGTCCAATCGCTGCGGAACCGGCTGTCGATCGCCGCGCACGCTTGCCAGCCAGGCCATTGGCCACTGACCAGGCAAGCGCCGCCAAAGCGCTGGCCAGCGCGCCAGTGTGGCGACTCCGGCAAGCAAGCCGTGGCGACCTCGAGGCCGTCGGCGCCTGCAGAAACGGTCGTCCAGGTCACGTCGACCGGTGCGTCGGTCAGCCGCAAGCGCGCACCAGCCAGGCCGCGACCGCGAACCTCGAGCGGGCTGCCCACGCGCAAGACAGCCGGCACCGCAATCGAGTCGATGGCGCGCGGCAGTTCCGATGCGCAATGGCCTGCGCAAACGGCGAGCGCAAAGGCCACCGCGCGGCACGGGCGCTCAGCCATCATTTGGCAATGCAAGCGCGCCGCGACCGATCGACAGTGCGGCGGCCGAGCGCAGCGCAGAGCGAGTTGGCTGTACCGGCAGTTGCGCCGCGGGCTCGGTGGCGTCCAGCCAGCGCTCCAGACTTGCGGCGAACCTGGGATCGGCCAGAACCCAGCCGTTGGCAAGGCAAAACGCGACCAGGCGCTGCTCCGCTTCGGCCAGCACAGCCTGTTGCCATCGGCGCAACACGCCCGGCATCGTGTGCAGAGCGGCGCGGAACGCCCGAAAAGGCTTGTCGTCTTGCAGGGCACGCAGCAGGCGCGCCCGCCCGCGACCGGGCGACAGGTCTGCGGCAAAAGCCATCGCCTGGGCGTGGGCGGCGTCGCTTTCCTGGTACGGGATCTCGACCCAGCCGAGCCCGCCCTGCTCGGACTCGGCGAGCATGCGGGCGTCGAAAGCCTGCGCTGCCGCCCGCCTCGCCGGCCCACGCGGCAACGAAAACGTCTCGCCAGACTGCGGATTCCAGTGGCTCATCGACAGCGCCGTGGCATCGGCAAACAGGGCGAGCAGCCGCTCCAAATCGCCCGCAACAGGGACCAGGGCCGCCACTGCCGGCCCCGATTGCTGTCGCGCCGACGGTTCTTGCGCCATGGCGCCCTTTCCCTTGCGGCCAACACCGCGCTATCCGGCCACGCCGTTAGGGCCTGTAAAAGAACAAGTCAATCGACACGTGCGCGGAGCGGAGCGGCGAGTCGACTTGCAAAGTCGCGAGCTTGCGACCCACCAAGCAAGCAGTGGGCCAACGTAGAAAATCGAGTAGATTTTTTACGGGCCCTTA
>CAXRHS010000511.1:0-2537 GCA_964230235.1 Myxococcota bacterium | reverse complement strand
GGTGCTGCGCCATCCAGACGAACTCAAGTGGTTCACCAACCTGACGGTGGCCGAAATCGTCGCGCTGGCGCAGTCCGGTCGCCCGGAAGACATCGCCCAACTGGCGCGGCTCTATCCCCTGCTGGACCTGGAACTGGTGCTGGCCAGCTTTGAGCCGGCGGACCTCGCCGAAGGCGCGGATGTGCGCGCGACCGCGGACCGCATCGCCAGCCGACTGCCCGCCGCCCCCACGGTCGACCCTGAGGGCAATCCCATCGCCAACCCGCCGGATCCAAGCGACAACATTTGGGTGCTGCACTCTGCCGGTGCGCAAGCCAGCCTGCGGCGGACCTTGGAAGTGCTGCGCTCCGACGGCATCCTGCTCTACCGCGACTATGGCCCCGCCACCGCCGAGCGCGCCAACGGCAACCACCTGTACCAGCACTATGGCGCGACGACCGCGTTTGGCATCAACCACTTCGCATTGGAGGCGTGGCTGCACGAAGCGGGCGAAGACGGCCGGCCGCGCGCTGCAGTGACCGTGCCGCCGGGCGAGGGCGAGGCGTCGATCAAGACGCGGCTGGTCAGTCGCGGCGCGCTGCCGGCGACGCGCGCGGCGTTTGCGCTGCAGTTTGACCCGCGGGCGTTCGATCGACTCGAAAGCGTGGTCAACGAAGCGCGCGGTCAGGTCGGCCAGGCTGGGGGCCACCCTATGGAGGGCTACCGCAAGGCCCTACAACTGGAGCGCGACAATTGGATGTTGCTTGGCGAAGCCGGCGACGTGGCGTTTCGGCGCGACCGCAACCTCGAACTTGGCCAGGTGCTGCTGGCCGAAGCGCTGCGCATCAATCCCTGGTACGCGGCGGGTGCCTGGAACAGCCTGGGCGACCTGCACTGGGTCAAGGGCGAGTACGCGCAGGCGCGCGCGGCCTACGAGACGGCGGCCCGCAACAACCCCGAGAACTTCCGCGCATGGCTGAACCTGGCCGACTGCGACATGCGTCAGGGCGATTGGGCTGGCGCAGTCGAGCACGCCGCCAAGGCGCTGGCCAAGGATGCCGATGGCTCAGAAGCCGAGCGGGCGCTGGACCTGGTGCGCGAAGCCGGCCGTCGACTCGGCGAGTACCGCGAACGGGCCGCGCGCTACCGCAAAGAGCGCCAGGCAGGGACGCCGCGCTAGGTGTCGATAAAATCCAATAAAAACCGGGATCTGAATAATGGGGGGGGGGGTCTGTTCAGAACTGACCACCCACGCTCCAACTCAGCAGATCATAAGCGGTTTCGAAGGTTCCGGCGTTGGCGGCGACTGCACCCTGGCCGTCGCAGTTGGCCGGACAGGGCGCGAGCGGCCGCTGCTGGTAGACCTGCCCCCACTTCTCGTCGACGGTTCGGCTGGGCTGAAACACGTGCGCATACGACAGGTTGATGCGCACGGCGCCGACCTTGTAGCGCACGCCGCCGCCCACGCCGTAGCGGTCAAAGCTGGGAAAATCCAGGTGCGAGAAGTCGAGCGGCGTAGCGCCCTGCTCGTAGTAGCCACCTGCCGACAGCGCCAGATCCGGTGACAGCCACTTGGTGCCGCCCAGGCGCGCGGACAGCGTGTCTTGCCAGCGCTTTTGGATGTTGACGGTCGGCATCTCGCTGGCTTTGAACAGGTTGATCTGGCCGCCGTTGACCACGTTGTACTCGTTGAGCACGCTCCAACCTTCCCAAACCAGGTTGGCTTCGAGGTCGAAATCGTCGTTTCCATCGGCAGTTGGCGACCGGTAGCGAACGCCGAGCGCGGCGGTGGGCGCAAGCTTCATCTTGAGCGACGACTTGGAGTCGGTAATCAGCAGCTGGCTCTGGCTGAAGTTGGCGCCGGCCCACGCCTTGTCGTTTTCGAGCACGACGTCGCCTTCGGACTCAAACGACACCGGCAGAATACGCCCCGACAGCGCGACTTCGAGGTTCTGGGAGATCCGGTACCAGCCGCCGACGATGGCCGAAAACGCGGTCATGTCTTTGAGGCGGATGGTGGCGACCGCATCGTTGGCACCGTAGTAGGGGTTGTTGGCTCCGCCGGTCGCGCCGTCGACCACCAAGGTCAAGTTGGTCTTGGGCATGACCGCCCACTGCAAGGTCGCGCCAATGCCGAACTGGTCCTTCTTGCCGTAGGCGACCGCGAGGCTGGCGTAGGCGAGCAGCGCGTCGAGCTTGGTCAGCATGTAGCGCTGGCCGCCCTGGGTGTCGAACTGCTTGTAGCCATTGGCGCTTGGCCCGTAGCCGGCGATGGCGAACGTCAGGTCCGGCATGCCGAGGTCGCTGGAGGCCGACACGAACGCACCCAATGGAAACAAGGGGGTCTGGTTCTCGCTTTTCTTGAGTGCGTCTGCGCTATTGGCACCGGGAACCGGATCTTGTGGGTGGGCCGACGGCGCGCGCGTAAACGCCTCGTGCGACCACAGCAACTGATGCGACCACTGCGCGCGGTGGCCCTTTTGCTGCGACAGCCGGCCCGGGTTGTGGGCGACCGCAGTGCCGTCGTCGACCGCAGCTGTCACCGCCATGCCGCGGCC
>CAXRHS010000510.1:0-2103 GCA_964230235.1 Myxococcota bacterium | reverse complement strand
GCCGAGATGCGCGAGCCGGAAGATTCATCTCCCGGCCTGGCCACCTGTGCATCTGCGAGCGTCGACGTTGAGTTCGCCTTCTTGCGATAGCCCGGCTCACGCCGCGCCCACCGCCTTGTGCACCCGGTCGCCCGCGCCTATACTAGCCGCCCCCTGCCGTACCCAAGTGCGCGCTGCCAACTACCGCGAATGACGCCACCAACGCCAGTACTGACATCGCCGACCACCCCGACGCTGTACCGCAAGGGCAGGCGCGAAGCCGGCGCCATGATGTGGAATTGGCAGTCGCCCGGCGTCGTGGTCGGTCCACATGCCGCCCCTGGCCTGCGCAAAGCGGGCTTGACCCGCAGTGCGATCGGCCTGGTTGCCGCCGCGGTGTTGTATGCGCTGTCGCTTCACGTCGTCGCCGCCATCGCTGGGACCATCGCCCTGGTCACCGGCGCGCTGGCGCTCGCGTCGCCGCAACACGGGTACAAGGCTTTGCACGGGTGGATGGACCGCTTTGCAGTCGGCGTTGGGACCGTGGTCACCTGGCTGGTGATGGTGCCGATTTTTGCGCTGGTGTTCATGCCATTTGGGATGCTGTTCCGGCGCGGAGAACGCGATCCACTCAAGCGCGCGTGGGATCGCGGGTTGTCGACGTACTGGGAAACGCGCACGGACGACATGACGCGACCTGAGCGCCATGAGCGGCCTTATTGACCCCAATAGGCAGCGGAAAGGCAAGCGTGCGGATACTCGGAATCAGCTGTTATTACCACGACTCAGCGGCGTGCCTGATCGAGGACGGCCTCATCGTTGCGGCTGCCCAGGAAGAGCGCTTCACGCGCAAGAAGCACGACGCCGGCTTTCCGCGCAATGCAGTGCGGTATTGCCTGGCTGAGGCCGGCGTTCCAAGCGGCGGCAAGGTCGATGCGGTGGCGTTCTACGACAAGCCGCTCAAGAAGTTCCATCGCATCCTGGACACGACGCTGGCCGTGGCTCCCCGCGGCATGCAACCGTACTTGCACGCCGTGCCACTGTGGTTGCGCGACAAGCTTTGGATCGAGGCCGACGTCGAGGCCGAACTGGCGAGCGCTGGTATCCAAACGGATCGGATCTACTTTCCCGAGCACCATGAATCGCACGCTGCATCGGCTTTCTTCCCCAGCCCGTTTCCCGAAGCGGCGGTGCTGACGCTCGATGGCGTCGGCGAATGGGCGACGTCGACGCTTGGCGTGGGCGAGGGCAACCGCGTCCGCATCGTGCAGCAAATCGATTTTCCGCACTCGCTGGGCCTGTTGTACTCGGCCTTCACGTTCTATACCGGTTTCAAGGTCAATTCAGGGGAGTACAAGCTCATGGGGCTTGCGCCCTATGGCGACCCGACCTACGTCGACCGCATCCGCCAATTGATCGACCTGCGCGATGACGGTTCGTTCCGGCTCGACTTGCGCTACTTTGGCTACGTCGACAGCCTGTTGATGACCTCGCCAGCATTTCATGACCACTTTGGCGGGCCACCGCGCGATCCCGAGTCGCGCATCAGCAAGCGCGAGATGGATCTGGCGCGCTCGATCCAAGACGTCACCGAAGAAATCGTGCTGCGCATGGCGCGTCACGCCCGAAACACAACTGGCAAGCGCCACCTGTGCCTTGCGGGCGGCGTGGCGCTCAACTGCGTGGCCAACGGCAAGCTTTTGCGGTCTGGTATTTTCGAAGACATCTGGATCCAGCCGGCGGCCGGCGATGCCGGCGGCTCGCTCGGGGCGGCGCTGGCGACGTGGCACCACGTGTTCGACAAGCCGCGCACGGCAGACGGGCGCCACGACGCCATGCAGGGCGCCTACCTGGGGCCAGAGTTCGCGGACGAAGACACGGGGGCCTGGCTGCAGGCCCGCGGCTACCCGGCCGAGCGCCTGGACGACGCGCAATGGGCCGGGCGCATCGCTGACCTGCTTGCCGATGGCAAGGTCGTTGGCATGTGCCAGGGTCGCATGGAGTGTGGGCCGCGCGCGCTCGGCAACCGCAGCATTTTGGGCGACGCGCGCAGCCCCAAGATGCAGTCCGTGATGAACCTGAAGATCAACTACCGCGAGAGCTTTCGGCCGTTCGCGCCCAGCT
>CAXRHS010000509.1:0-2801 GCA_964230235.1 Myxococcota bacterium | reverse complement strand
TCGAGCTGGCCGACGGGGTGGTGGCACGCAACGCGCCGCTCACCGTGGTCGGTTCGGTGGTCGCGGGCCATCCGCGCGCGGCAGTGCTGGCGACCGATGCGGCACAAGCGCAGGTGCAGCAGTCGCTTTTGACCGGCTGCTACTATGGCCTGGTTGCGCAGGCGGGCGCAGACCTGCAGACAGCCGGCTGCCTGATCATCGGCAACGACACCAACCGCGCAGGCGAAAGCGGTTTTTTCGTGCCCGCACCGCCGCCGCTCGCGCCCTTGCCAGGGGCGGGCAAATAGGCTGGCGCGCCGTTCGCGCTGCGTGGGCGCTGGGGTTCGGGCGCTCGTCGCACCGTGCGCCGTTCAGTCCGCGGTCTTTTCTAATGCGGCAAGTCGTCAAGCAGCGGCTGGACGCTCGACGGCCAGGCCAAAGCCGCCAGCCATCGCCACCGCTTTGACCTGGGCCACCACAGCGGTGCCCGGTTGCAATTGCAGGTGCGCGGCCGACCACTGAGAGACGCGCGCCAGCAGCAGCGGTCCGCCGGTCAAGCCGATCTGCACCAGTACCTGGCCCACGGCATCGGCGTTCACCGCCACCACCGTCGCAGGCAACAGATTGAGGATGCTGGTGTCTGCCGCCGCGGCGAGCGCGAGGCTGACATCGCGCGCCGGCACCCGGCAGCGCAACGGCGTGCCCGGCGGACCATGCGGCCCGGGTAACCGCAGCTCGCCTCCGGCAATCGCAACCCGCGTCAAAAGGCTGCGGGAATCGTAATCGAGCACCGTGCCGTGCAGCACGGCGCCGGCTTCGTCGCGCAACGCCTGCGCGACGTCGAAGCGCACCAGCACCTCGTCGAGCGGCCCGCGCGCCGTGACAGTGCCGCGGTCCAGCAGCACCAGGTGGTCGCACAAACGCGCGACTTCGTCGATGGCATGGCTCACGAACACGGCCGGGATTGCGAGCTCGGCGCGCGCACGGTCCAGATACGGCAATAGCTCGTCGCGACGCGCGTGGTCCAGCGCGGCCAGCGGTTCGTCGAGCAAAAGAAGGCTCGGCGCAGCAAGCAACGCCCGCGCCAACGCCACGCGCTGGCGCTCGCCACCCGAAAGTCCCGCCGGCATGCGCGGCAACAGCGCCGCCAGGTCGAAAAGCGCCACCAGGCGGTCCAAGCTGGCCTCGCGGCGGTCAGTCGGGGCGCGCCGCCACGCAAACGCCAGGTTGCCGCGCACGGACAGGTGGTTGAAAAGCGGCGCTCCCTGAAACACATACCCGATGCCGCGCGCCTCGGGCGGCACGAATGTCCGACCGTCCGGCGACTGCCAGCACTGGCCCTGGAAAACGACTTCGGCGCCCGGTGCCCGCTCCAACCCCGCCAGGCAGCGCAGCAGCGTCGTCTTGCCGCAGCCTGAAGGGCCAAACAGCGCCGACACCCCGCGGCCGGGCAGCGTCACCTCCACGTCGAGGGTGAAAGGACCGCGTGGCCAGCGCACGCCAAGGCGCAGATCGCTCACGGCGTGCGGCTCCGGCGGTCGATGGCATAGACCGACCACAGAACGGCGAACGAGAACACCAGCAACCCGCCGGCCAGCGCGTGCGCCTGCCCATACTCCAACGCTTCGACGTGGTCGTAGACAGCCACGGACAGCACCCGCGTCGAACCCGGGATGTTGCCGCCAATGAGCAGCACCACGCCAAACTCGCCCACGGTATGCGCAAACCCGATCACGGTCGCCGACAGAAACCCTGGAGCGGCCATCGGCAACACCACGTGCACAAAGCGATCCCAGGGCCCGGCGCGCAAGGTCGCGGCGGCTTCGAGCGGGCCGCTGCCAATCGCGGCGAACGCCGACCGCAGCGGCTGCACCACGAACGGCAGCGAATACACCACCGAGCCCACCACCAGGCCGCCAAAGGTAAAGGGCAGCGTGCCCAGGCCGAGCCGATCGGTGACCTGACCCACCGGCCCGTTGGGCCCGAGCGCCAAAAGCAGGTAGAAACCGATGACGGTGGGCGGCAACACCAGCGGCAGCGCGACCACGGCGTCGACGACCGGTGGCAGGCGCGACCGCGTGCGCGCCAGCCACCACGCCAGCGGCGTGCCGACCAGCAGCAGCGAAACCGTGGTGGCGGCAGCAAGGCGGGCGGTCGCGGCAACCGCTGCCCAATCGTCCGGGCTCACGGTGCCGTCCCCGCTTGAGGCGGCAGGTCGTAGCCAGCCGCAACCAGGACCGCCTGCGCCTCGGGCTTGCGCAGCCAGGTCAAAAGCGTCTTGGCTGCGCTCTGGCGCGTCGACTCCGCGTGGCCGGCGTGGGTCAGCACCACGGCCTGGTGCATCAGCGGGGCGTGCAGATTGGCCGGCACCAGCCACGAAGATCCGCCAGGATGGGCAACCAACTGGGCACGCGCAACCAGCCCCAATTGGGCGCTACCGCTGTGTACGAACTGAAAAGTCTGGGCGATGTTCTCGCCGACCACCAGCCGCGGTCGCAACCGGTCCAAAAGGCCCAACTTGCCCAGCACGGCCTCGGCGGCGGCGCCATAAGGGGCGATCTTCGGATTGGCGATGGCAAGCTTGCGCCAGTTGTCGGCTGCAAGCACGCTGCCTGTGGCGTCCACCAATTGCGGCTGAGCGCTGTACAGCGCCAGGCGGCCGATGGCGTAGGTGACCTCCGTGCCGGCCAGGGCGCGACCTTGCTGCACCAGCCGCCGCACCGTCTCGGCATCGGCGGCCAGCAGAACGTCAAATGGGGCACCCTGGGCGATTTGCGCGTAGAGCTTGCCAGTGGCGCCCGGCGTCAGCCGCACCACATGCC
>CAXRHS010000508.1:0-3098 GCA_964230235.1 Myxococcota bacterium | reverse complement strand
CATAGGTTTCGCCGTTCAAGAACTTCTTGTACTCGTCAAAGCCGAGCGTGTACTTGCCGACGAACGCGGTGTCGTACTTGCCCGAGGCGATGATGTGGCGGGCCAGCGCCATCGCCAGCGCGCCGTCGGTGCCCGGCCGCGGAGCGATCCACTGGTCCGCCTTGCTCGCCGTGGTATTGAAAACGGGGTCCACGTAGATGAACTCGCGTCCCGCTTTGGCCATGGTGCGCTGGAACACCGCAGCCAGGTGGATCCACTTGATGGCGGACAGGAAGTTCCAGCCCCAGATGAAAAGCAGCTCGGCGCTCTCAAAATCGGCCAGCGGCCGCTCGTCGCCGATGGTGCTCTTGAAGGCGCTCTTGCGCGAGGTATCGCACAAGTTGGCGTGGTTGCTGTAGTTTGGGCAGCCGTAGGCGTCGGTGAAGTCCTGCTGGATGTGGGTGAAGCTGTGGTCCTCGCCGAACCACACCAGCGACGCCGCGCCATACAGCGACTTGTTGGTCTTGAGCTTGCTGGCGGCTTCGGCGATGGCCTCTTCCCAGCTGATGGGCTCGTACAGGCCGGAGCCGCGCGGGCCGATGCGCCGCAGCGGGGTCTTGACGCGGTCGGGGTCATACAGGCTGCGCGTGCCCGAGTTGCCTTTGCAGCACAGCCGACCCAAGTCGCCCTTGGCAATGGCCTGGTCGTAGTAGTCGTAGGGCGCGGAGCCGTTGACGTTGGCGACGCTGCCCGGGGCCGGCAAGGGCTCGATCTTGCGCACGACGCCGTTTTCGACGTAGACGTTGATGGAGCACTGGCCGCCGCACATGTTGCAGCCGCTGGCGATCCACTTGCCGTTCTTGTAGTCCTTGACCTCGGCGGCCTTGGCGAGGCCGGTGCTGCCGATGGCGACCTTGGCGACCGCGGCGCCGGCCGCGAGGCCTTTGATCATGCCGCGCCGCGAAATGCGGGCGGTGGTGGCCGCGGCGAGCCCTTTTTCAAAGCCGCTGGTGCCGGTGTGCTGGGTAGTCATGGTGTGTCCTCCGTTCGTGTGGGTGTAAGCGACCGTTGGCCTACGGAAACTTGGCCGGGTACTGCTTGTGGCAACTGGCGCAGGTCTTGGTGACATCGACCTGCTTGCGCGCGAACGCGCCGGCCTGGATGCCCCAGTTGCCCAGGTTGACCTCGGTCTTGGCGTGGCACATCGTGCAACTGAGCGACCCGTGGGTCTTGATGGCGTGGAAGGCCGGCATCGCCGCATTGGTGGTACCAAAGCCCTGCATGTCCGAGTGGCACGCCTTGCATTGGTCGTCGTTGTAGATCTGCGTCCCGGCGGTGTGGACCTTGGTCAGGTTGACCAGCGCGAGGTTCAGCCGCTTGATTGCGACCTTGAGCGTGGCAGTGCCACCGGCGGTGACGCTGATGCCGTCCGAGTCGGCGCTGGCCCACGGCGTGGTGGGGTTGACGGCGGTTGCACCGACGAAGAGCTGCGGGGCAGAAGCGGCGACTTGATACACGCCGGTCGGCACGGTGGCCTCCCAGGTCCCTTTGGCGTCGGTGACCCCCTTGAGCGTTGAGCCAAGCTTGCCGGCGATGGCCGCTTTGGCGATTGGCGCGTTGGTGTGCTGATCGACGACGACTACCCGCAGCGTGCCGACGCTCTGGCCGGGGTCGCCCTTGTCGCCTTTGGCGCCGGCTGCGCCAGGGTCGCCCTTGGCGCCTGCGGCGCCCGGGTCACCTTTGTCACCCGTCGCACCTTTTTCGCCAGCGGCACCCTTCTCGCCCGTCGTACCGGTTGCACCAGCAGGCCCTTGCACGCCGGGGTCACCCTTGGCGCCCTGCGCACCCGCCGCCCCTGCGGTGCCAGCCTGGCCGGGGTCGCCATTGTCGCCCTTGTCGCCCTTGTCGCCCTTGGCACCTGGAGCACCGGCAGCACCTGTAGCGCCGGCATCGCCTTGTGGCCCCGGCTCACCCTTGACGCCGGCCGTGCCTTCGCAGCCGGCCCACAGGAACGCCGCGGCGAGGATCGCCAGGGCGGTAGTTCGCAAAGAGTTCATGTTCGACCTCGCAGAGTGGATTGGCACCGGCGGCGGTGGCCGGCGCGCTGGTCATGGTGCAAACCCCGTGCCAGCCGCCTGGACAATGGGGGGGTCTGTTCAACTGTCTGCTGCGCAATGTTTTTTTCGCGCCGCCGCGATCGTCCCTCGCTGTTCCGTGGGGTGCCAGCGACACAATGTGGACGCACTGCCGTTACCTGGGCGAAACGTCAGCCGGATCCATCCCCCCCATTGTTCAAGTGGTTGAGGTCGCGCGAGAATTTCGGGCAGTCGCGATCAAGGGCGCCCGCTCGATGACACCAGACGCGTCTGTGACACCGACGCGACACCGACGGCGCAGTGCAGCGCTACCGTGTGTCTAGCGGGCAGGTCGACTGCACCCATGGCGCCACCCATCAAAGTCAAGACCCGCTGGCCGCAGTTGCTGGCCGTAGCGGTACTGGCAGCCGCAATCATGGCGGTCGCCGGCTGGCAGTCGCTGCGCCCGGTGCGCGAAGTGCGACTGTACGACGACGCTTCGCCCCCTACGGGTACATGGGCAACGGAACCGGTGTTGCGCGTGGTCGTTGGTTCGATGATCTCGCCGCAGAGTACGCTCGACCGGTACCAGGGCCTCGTGCAGTTCCTGGGCGGCCAGGTCGGGCGCAAGGGCGTGCTGCTGCAGCGCCGGACCTACTTCGAGTCGAACCAGACGCTAGCCACAGCTCAGGCCGAACTGGGCTTCGTGTGCACCGGTGCCTGGCTGCAAGGGGAACGCCAGGGCCTGCCGCTCGACGTGCTCGCGGTGCCAGTTGTGGGCGGCAAGACCACGTACCGCGCTGCGTTGGTCGTGCCGGCGGCCAGCCCGGTGCGGGACCTCGCGGACCTGCGCGGCCGAACGGTAGCGTTCGTCGATGCACTGTCGCTGACCGGCCGCTTGTGGCTTGCTGACCAGGTGCGCCGTTTGGGCGACCGCGAGGACCGCTTTTTTGGCCGGACGCTGTACACCGGGTCGCATGACCGGTCGATTCTCGCGGTGGCCGATGGGCTGTGCGACGCGGCGACCGTCGACGATCTGGTGCT
>CAXRHS010000507.1:0-5006 GCA_964230235.1 Myxococcota bacterium | reverse complement strand
CACACCTCGCAAATACTGCCGGCCGCTGAAGCCGCGGCCTAGGTGTGCAAAGCCTCGCCTGCGCAAGGCTAAGTAATCAAATACAAAATCCCAGCCCGGCGCAGGCCGGGCTTGGTCTCCTGAGCCCGCGGCTTCAGCCGCAGGGAGCAACACGAACGTCGCGTAGTTACACAAGTTGCGCCCAGCACGCGGTGGACCCCAATTGGCGATCCGCACCCCGAGGCAGGGTGTCTCCGCGAACTGATAGTGCCTTTGTGAACATTGCATTACGGGGCTTCCCAACGGCAAATCGGACGCAATATCCCGAAAATAGGTTGTTTTCGAGGGCTGGCCCTGACGCTGTGCCTGTGCCTGCGCCTGACCGCGGCACGCGGCTGACCCTAGGACTTGCGAACAATGGTCGTGAACGTGGTACGCAGCAACCGATGACGCACGCAAGACTGGCCGCGGACCGAGCCTGACCGCGCAAGCTCGCGCTCTGCCTGACTTTCAGCGACAGCCGCCGCTGGGGTCAGTCTTTCGCGAGGCCGCCAGTGTGGCGGCGGTCAGGGTCAGGCACAGCAACAGGGCCAGAAGCGGTTTGCGGATGCGCCCCGGGGCAGAATCAGACGAGCGATTGGCTTGGGCCGTTTGATTCTTTGGGCGGCAATGCCTACGCTGGCGCGGCGCCAACCGGCGCTCAAGGTGCCCTGATGGATGCAACGATGCGCAAGGCCGCGCGGTTGAGTTGGATTTGCTGTGCAATTGTCGCGCAAGCCTGCATCGCTGCGGGAGGTGGCGGATCGGGTGGCGGCGGCGGCAATGGTCTGCCGGGAGGCGTCACGCCCACCGACGCCACTTCGGACAGCGGCACGCCGTTCGATACGCTGGGCGGCGGCGATGCCGGCGCTTCCGGATCAGACACCACGCCCGCGGACGGGCAGTCCGGCGGCGACGCGACAGGCACCGGCGGCGACACCGGCTCCAGCAAGGATGGCACCGTGATCGTCGACACCGCCAGCGGCGAGGTAGCGGCGGATTCGGTCATCAAGGACACCGTGCAAGACGGCGGCAGCGACAGCGGCAAGACCGACAGCGGAGGCGGCGAAATCGGCCCTCCCAAGGACACCAAGGACGGCGACGCAGTCTTTGTCGACAGCGGCGACGGGTCGGGGGGCGACGTCGACACCGATGCCTTCGGCAACCAGTCGTGCTGCTGGACCAGTACGATGCCCGGTTGCGCGGACGTCAATGTCGCCATGTGTGTGTGTGCCAAAGACAGCTATTGCTGTACGAACCAATGGGATGGGCAGTGCGCCAAAGAAGTCAACCAGTTCGGGTGCGGTTTCTGCGCAGGTGGCCCGGATGGAGGCGGCAGCGACGGCGGCCCGGTCGAGGTGTTTGACGGCGGCAAGACCGATGCGTCGGACGCCGTCCTGAGCGATGCCAACGACGCCGGCTCGCCAGACGCGGTGCTTCCCGGCACCAATTCGTGCTGTGAGACCAGTTCCAAGCCGGGCTGCATTGATCCGGCGGTCATGCAGTGCGTTTGCGCGATCGATGCCTACTGCTGCAAGACCGCGTGGGACAGCTTGTGCGTGGGCGAGGTCACAAGCGAGGGCTGCGGCGTGTGCGCTGGCGGCGGCGACGGCGGCGGTTCCGGACCAGATGCGGGTTTTTGAGCGCTGTCTGCCAGATGCCCGTGCGCATGACGACCGCTTTTGCAGGGTCCGTCGTTCACGGGCACAGGTCCGCCGCGCGTTGGCCAGCGTCTCGGCCAGGTAGCCAGGGGGAGTGCCGACATGTGCCTACGGCGGCAAGCAAACCTTGCCAGCCAGGCCCGAGACCCCTTTGCAGGCCATTTGCGCCGGGCAATCAAAGTCGCCGGTGCACATCTTCATGCACTGGGCGAGACCGCTGTCGTCGCACACCGACCCAAAGGTACAGAACTTGGCGGCGCCGCAGTCGGGCGCACAGTAGCCGGCGGTCTGCTCACTGTTGGTGAGGCATAGGGCATTGTTGCAATCTTTGGTCTGCGCGCACGCAGCGCCTGCGCCGCCGGTCGGGATGGGTGCGCATGCGTAGCCCGGTGCGCTGTTGACCCCAATGATCGCAAGCGGTTGACCGAACACGCAGTGCAGGCCCGGAACGCCGCCACAACTGGCATCGTCACCGGGACCTTTGCAGACCGGCTGACAGATGCCCGCGGTCTTGTCTTTGGTCGGCACGCATATCGCGTTGACCGGGCATTTCTTGTCGGGCGCACAGGGCGCGGTGCAGACGCCTTTCTCTTTGCCGGCCTCGATCTTGCAGGGCCCGGCCGCGCCGCACTGCTCGTCGCTCAGGCACGGTTGGCCGCCGACGGTGCAGGTGCCTTTGGCAAAAATGGTGCAGAGCTTGGTGTCGCAGTCCAGGTCAGTCAGGCACGCGGCGCCGACTGGCGCGGACTTGCTGCTGTCGAGGCAGACCTTGACCGCCTGCTTGCCAAGGTCGGTCTTGTCCACGCACTTGCGCGGGTTGCCGCCGCCGATCTGGCACTCGACGTCTGCGGTGCACAGCTTGAGGCAGGTCGGCTTGCCGTTGCGCAGCACGCACGCTGTGCCGGCATCGCAGGCGTCGGCCGGACCGCAGCCGATGCGGGCACAATAGCCGCCGGCCATGTCGGTCAGGCAGGTGGCGGATCCCTTGCAGTCGCTCGCTTTGGCGCAGCCCAGGCCGGGCGGGTTCTTGCCCGAAGGCGCGCACAGTCGGGCGTCGATGCCGCCAAAATCCGCCGTCAAGCGCTTGCACGCGTAGCCGTCAGCGACGCGGCAATCGGGGTCGAGGTCGCAGGCGACATGGCACAGCTTGTTGGTCTTGGTCTCACCGTAGCACACCGACGACCCCGGGCAGTTTGCGCCGGGCGCATCGCAGTTGGTGACGGTGCAGTAGCCCTTGGGCCAACTGAAACACTGCAAGCCGCTCAAGCAGTCCAGGTCGTCGCCGCACGCCGCGCCGATCACCGCCTTGCCGCCGGGCTTGACGTCGGGTTTGCTGGAGTCCGGTTTGCTGTCGCTGCCGCCGCCGTCGCCGGCGACCTCTGCGGTGATTTCCGCGGCGGTTTCGGCCTTGGCGCCGCTGTCTGCTGGCGGCGCATCCAGGTTGGCACTGCCCGAGTCCAAGGCAGGCAGCGTGGCGTCAAAACCACCGGCGCCACCGGCGGTGTCTTCGGCTGGCGCCGCGTTTTCGTAGCAGTAGGTGCCAACCGCGTGGTAGTTCGGTGGACACAAGACCTTGGTCTCGCCGCACCCCAAAGCGGCCGAGACAACGACAATAGCGGCGAGGCAAAAGCGGCGCATGCACAACCACGGCGCGAGCGGACGCGCGGCAAAAGGATGGCGGTTTTGATTCGGGCAGGCAAACCGACCGACAGGACTGTGATCGGCCGACCTGTGCTACACTTCGCCGCCGCCGCTTCCCGCGGCCATTTGCGTCCAGGTCTGGCCATGCAGAGTGTGCGCGCCCGTCGGTTGCTGTGGTGGTTGGCGTTGAGCCTGACCTGCTGTGAACGCTCGCCAGAGCCTTGGCCGCGCGGCGATGCCGCAGCCGAAGCGGGGTCGTCGCCTGCTGCCGCCTACAACCAGACCCTGGATGGCGCGACCCTGCAACTGGATGTGCCGCCAGCTGATCTGACCGGCCTGGACCTGAGCAAGCCCGAACTGCCGGCGCTTGTCGATGCGCCCACAGCTGCGGATACCCAGGTTGTTCCCGATGCGCCGGGTTCGACCGATGCCGACGCTGCGGCAGTCGCGGACCCCGGCCCCACGGGAACGGACGCAATCGCGGCGGACGTGCAACCGGACGCCGACGCTGCCGCAGATGCTTCGCCCTGGCCCGCTGGTAACCTCGCGGTAGTGAGCGCCTTTTCGCCCGACGGCAAGAACGTCAAGCTGCGCTTCAACAAGCCGTTGGACCCCAAAAGCGTGGGCCCGGTCGGCGATTTTTCGTTGCTGGAGAACAGCCAGCCCAAAGCCGGCGCCATCACCAGCGTCCAGGTCGGCGCCGACCCGCTGTTCCTGGCGCTCAATCTGTCGCCGTCGGTCGCGATCAACCCGGCGCTGACGTATGTGGCGCAAGCCAAGAACCTCAAGGCGTTCGACGGCGCTGGGCTCGATCCGACCAAGAACAAGGCGCCGATCAAGCGCACCGTGTACGTGCACATCCTTTGGCACCAGCACCAGCCGACCTACCTGGACCCGATTGCCGACCAGCTGACCTCGCCGTGGGTGCGCAAGCACGCCATGAAGTCCTACTACGACATGGCCTCGATTTTGCAGGACTATCCGGACGTGCACCTGTCGATCAACTTGACGCCGGTGCTGCTCAACCAGCTGATTCCGTACTACCTGGACCGGTTAGGCGAAAAGGACGCCGCAGGCAAAGAACTGTATATCGACACCGTCAAGAACACGGTCGACGAAGCCAAGTTCCTGGGCAAATGGAAAGGCAAGACTGACCCGTGGGTTGACCTGCTTTTGGAGGACACCCCCGATCCCAAGGCCGCAACGCCCAAGCAGATAGGCCTTTTGTACGCCGATCCGTGGTCGTGCGTCTCGACTGCGCCGGTGCTGATGAACCGATTTCCGGCCTACGCGGCGCTGCGCGACAAGAATCCGGCGACGCTGACCAAGGAGGATCTGGCGGCGCTCAAGATCTGGTTCGAAATCGCGTGGATGGATCCGGACTTCCTGCACGGCAAGGTCAAACTGCCGACCGGTGACACCGTGGATTTGACCGACGTACTGGCCGCATCGGCGCCGCAAAACGCGAGTTTTACGCTCAAGATGCCGGCCGGGCTCGATGAAGCAGGGCGCATCGCCTGGTACGAAAAGCTCGCCAACCGCCTGGTCGCCGAGCAGTACAAGGTGATGAAAGCGGTCATTCCGATTCACAAGCTGTTGCACTACGACCCGGATGCGCACACGGGCCAGATCGAGATCGCGACCACCCCGTTTTACCACCCGATTCTGCCGTTGGTGCAGAACACC
>CAXRHS010000506.1:0-5168 GCA_964230235.1 Myxococcota bacterium | reverse complement strand
TACCGGCGACGTCGCGCTCAATGACGTGACCTTGACCGACGGCGACATCACCATCCAAATCGGCAGTCTGGCAGCCGGCGCGACGTATTCGGCCAGCGCCACCATCATCGCTGCCGACGACGTTACCACCGCCGCCACGGTGTCGGCCAACGACGCGGTGCTTGGCCTTGCGGTCAACAGCCAGCCCGACGCGGCCAGCGTCGACGTCGTGCATCCTTCGCTGAGCATCGCCACTACCGTCAGCCTCGACGGATCGTGCCCTGGCGATGAGGTCGTCAACGTCTTGAGCGGCACTGCCGTGACCTGGTGCTACCTGGTAACCAACACCGGCGACACCGCTGTCGCCAGTCTGGGCATCGCTGGCAGCCTGAACGGCGCGATTTCGGCAGCTCAGACGGCTCTGGCGCCGGGTGAGTTCACGTGTGTCGCGGTTGGCGGGGTTGCCAACGAGTCGGCGATCGAGACCGCGGTGGCCAACGCGACCGCAAGCGCAACAGGCACGCCGGTTGCCAGTGCACCTGACGCAGCGGCGGCGCAGGTCGTCCATCCTGGTCTGAAGATCGACGTTACGGTCAGCCTGGACGGCACCTGCCCTGGCAGCGACGGCGCCTCCGTCGTGGCGGGCACTCAAGTCACGTGGTGCTATGCCGCGCACAACAGCGGCGACAGCGACCTGGTCAATGTGGTCGTCACCGACGCACAGGGCAACGTCATTGGCACCATTGCGTCGCTGCACGCCGGCGGCGAGAGTGTGCTGCAGTCGACGCCGACTGCGCTCACGCAGGACACCACCAAGGCGGACACCGCAAGCGGCTCCGATGTCTTCGGCTTCCCCGCCTCGGGCTCCGACGCCGCCATTGTCGACGTGCTGTACGCCGATTTGCAGGTGACCCTGTCGGCGCCGAGCCAGCTGGTTCTCAGCCCAACCAACACGTCCCTAACCTACACCGCGACCGTGACCAACCTCGGCGAAGCAACGGCCGGTGCCTCGACCTTCACCAACACCTTGCCGGCCGGCGTCGTGGTCATCAACGTCACGTCGACCTCGGGCAGTTGTACCGTCAGTGGCAATGTCGTCACCTGCAGTGTCGGCGACCTGGCGGCTGGCGAGGCGGTGTCGATCGTCATTGAGACCGCGGTCACGGCCAACTTCTTGGATCTCATCGACTCTGCGGTGGTGGCGACGGCGACCCCAGAAACGACGCTCGGCAACAATGCGGCAAACGTTACCACGCACGTAGCCAGCCCGACCCGGACGATCGGCTTCTACGGCACCCACCCGGCGTTCGTCCAGCAGTGCCTGAACGCCTTTGGCGGCACGATCGCGCTCGGCTATACCACGGTTGGCACCGAGACGGCCGACAACCAGTACGACATCGACAAAGACACCCGCATCGAGCAAGGCCTGAATCTGGCGCTCGGCGTACTGAACGCCAACGTTGCCAAGTTCGTCGATGGCACCAAGCGCCCGGCTCTGGGCAGCGCGCGCGCGCAGGCCGGTCGGCAGGTGCTGGCCGCGTTGTGCAACCAGAAACTGCTGGGCGGCAACCTGCCGTTCACGCCAGCCAGCGCATTGTCGACCTTGGCGGGCTCAGACATCCAGGCAATCCTGGCGCTGTCCACGGTGGCCGACAAGTACAACAACGCCGGCGAGTCCGTGCCGTCGTTCGGCAATCCCGGTCCGGCCGTATCGTCGTACCCGTGGGATGATCCGACTGATTTCCGCGACTAGCGCGTAGCACGCCGACCCTGCGCCTAGGCGGAGGTTCGGACCTGTCAAGCCGCGTCCGCGCCGATCCGCGATTCGCCCGTGCGGCGAGTCGTTGGTCGGCGCGGGCGTTTTTGCGTGCGCAGGCCGCCACGACGCAGGATACGGCGTTCGACCGCGGCAGTGTCGATGGAATGATCGGCCGGTCAGGCGCGTTTGACATTTCGCCGCGCCGCCGCAAACTGCGCCCGCGGGTCCGACCTTTCGACCTGGAGCCACCCCATGTACGCCAATCGCGCCAGCTGGCTTGGCAGTCCCGCCGCCGCCCTGTCCGTGTACCTGATGTCCACCGCCGCGCTTGCCGCCGATGGCAAGACCGCAGAAGACTGGTTTCGCGACGGCATGGAGGCCATGCAGGCCGGCAAGCTGCCGGAAGCCGCACAAGCGTTTCAGTTCTGCGTGCAGACCAAGCCCGACCTCAAGGAGTGCTGGTTCAACCTGGGCGTGGTGTTTGGCCGGCAGCGCGATTTCGCACGCGAAGCGTCGGCGTACCTCGAAGCCGTCAAGCTCGACCCGGCCTACGCCAAGGCGCACTTCAACCTTGCCGTCGCCTTCGAGGACCTCGGGCGGCAAGTCGACGCCCTCAAGCACTATGATCTCGCGGTCATCGCCGAACCGACTGCCATCGATGTGCAGTTGAACCGGGCGATGCTGCTTTTGTCGATGGAACGCACCGATGAGGCGATCGCCGGTTTTGAGAAGTGTGTCCAGCTGCAGCCCGAGAACGCCGAGACGTACTACGACCTGGCCGAAGCGCAGCAGATCAAGGGCAACAAGGCCCAAGAGCCCGAGCGCACCCAGTGGTTGCGGCGCTCCACCTCGACCTATCAGATGTGCCTCGCCAAAGACCCTGCGCACCACCGCGCCTGGTACAACATCGGGGTCATCCAGCACAAACTCAAAGACTTGGACGCCGAGGCCTCGGCCTACCGCAAGGCGCTGGAACTCAAGCCGCGCTATACGCCGGCGCTCTACAACCTGGGCTTCGCGCTGCGCGACAAGGGCGACCGGGTCGGCGCCAAGACCGCCTTTGAGGCCTATGTGGCAGCCGCAGGGGCATCCAAGCAGGAAGCACGCTTCGTCGAGGCCGCCAAGAAAGAGATCGCCAAGCTTTGATGGCTAGCGGCCGCAAGCGGGCGAGCACGCGGCCAGGCCGTTTCCGTCGAATTTGAAAAGGCTTGGGCCAGGCGACGCATGCCGGCCGGCGGCATCACCGGGCAACGACGGCTCAAATTCGCATCCTCAGCTCAAGGCAATTCGCCAGTTCCCGTAGCGGATCTGGCCGCCGCCGCCAGTTGCCACGTGCTTGACAGCGCCCGGGTCGCCAGTTCTGCCACATCGTCCACGCCGGGTAGCGCGGGCCCTGGAGGCTGTTCCAGCGTCACCGCCACCGTGTGCAGCGCGGCGAGGTAGGCCAGCAGCGCCAGCGGCCCGAGCCGAGCGTCGGCCGCCACGGCAAACTTGAACTGGTGGGTGGTCAGCAGGTGCCACACCACCGCATCGGCGCGGTCCCGCCCGGCGGAAACAAGCGGCAGATCGCGCAGTTGCGTCAGTGCATTGCGCACGGCCTGACCGGCAAAGGTCGCACGCGGTCCGCAATCGGGTGCCCTACCCCACTGCGCCAGTGCCGGCAGCAGCGTCTCGCACGCCGCCTCGTAGCAGGCCAGCTGCGCAGCTGCGCACAGTGATTCGGTCGGCGACCAGGGCCACGCTGGTGCCACAGCATGCGGCATCGCCAATAGCGCGCAATCGGTCGCCACCGCCGATTCGGCAACGGCGGCGAGCCGACAAAGGGCTCGCATCAGCGCCACGCGCACGGCGGCTTGCGCGGGCCTCACTGCGGCACCTCTGGATCCAGCACGATTGTCTTGGGGCGCGGCGGCGGCGGAGGCCGGGGGCCGGTCGGGCGGTGAAACGCCGGCAACGCGTTGTCGTCGATCTGCACGGTCTGCCGCATCGCCATCGCCACCATCGCGATCGTCAACAGCGCAAAGATGATGAGCGCAACCAGTCGCGCGGCACCTCGGCTCTGGTCGTCACCGGTCTTGCGCTGGGTGCGCACGCGTTCGGCTTGCAGACGGTCGAGCGCCGCTTGCACGCGCGCCTGGTCGGCGGCCGGCAACTCGGCAATCTGCGCCGCGGCTTGCCGCTGGGTCGCGCTGCGCACGGCGTCAAACCGCAACGGTGTCCCGGCGCTGGCCATCGCCTGCCACCGATCGCACCACATGCTGGTCGAGGCGTATGCGGCCAGGGCCATCAGCGGAGAACCGCGTTGCCACGGCGCGACGACCTGGCGCTCCGCCAAATCGAGGCGCGGCAGGTCTTGGACAATCCGGTTGCATTGCTCAAGCAACTCGGCCAGCACGCCGGCGCGCGCCCACGCGGTTGGCGCGAGTCCTTTGACCACCACCGCGCCCAAGTTCGGCAGGCTGGCCTGCAGCGCCGCCGCATCCTCGGCCGCCACGCCGGCGAGCGCCAGCGCCTTGATCGCGCCGAGCCCCTCGGATGCGTGGACGAAACGGCCGAGCGCACAGCGCGCGATGGTGCTGCACAGCGCATAGGTGTCGGACGCAGCGCTCAATTGGCTGCCGGAAAACACCTCTGGCGCAACGGACTCGGGCTGCGAGTGCAACTGCACAAAACCACTGCCATCCATACCGAGCGGTGTTCCGCGCGCCGCTTCGACCAGTGGTCCCAGACCGGCATGGGCGACCCGCAAGGCCGGCAGATCGTCCTGTCCGGGCGGACAAAGCACCAGATGGTCGGGGCCTAGGTAGCCGATGACAAGGCTGCGGGCGTGCGCTTCCGACACGGCGGCCACGACGTCGCGAAACAGCGCGGCTATCGCCAGCTGGGACAGCGGCCCGGTGCGCTCCAGCACGTCGATGAGGGCCGCGCCGCGCGGCGACGGCAGCTCGACCCGAATCGCGCGACCGCGGCCCGGCTCGGTCGAGGCCGAGACTTGCGCCACCGGCACGAACGCGGGGTGCCGCAACCGCATGCGGCCATCGGCGACCGACAGCGCCAGTTCGGCCTGGTCGGGCGTGGTGTGGATGGTCTCGACCAGTAGCGGCGGAGCGCCGAGCGGCGGCTCGACATGGCTGATCTGGCCCCAGGCCGCCAGACGCACGGCCCGCTGAGCGGTCTGGCTGGCCGACGCCTTGCTCACGACCGCGCACCCAGCGCGCGCAAAACCGCAGCGACGAGCATGGCCTCGCTGTCCGCGGCCGGCTCGGGCGCCGGACAGCTGCCCCCCGCGGTGCGGTACGGTGGCGGCTGCGGATGGGCGAGCGCGAACAGGCGGTCGACTTCGGGCTGCGGGATGGGCGCGGCGCCGCCGAGCATGCGCACCATGCAGTAGATACCCGCCGTGTGCTCCAAGGCGTCGAGACGGGCCAAC
>CAXRHS010000505.1:0-6279 GCA_964230235.1 Myxococcota bacterium | reverse complement strand
GGGTGCGTCGCTGATTTCGGGCCTGCTCGGGTCCGAGTTTCCGGGGCCCGGCACCATCTACTTCGATCAGTCGCTCAAGTTCAGCAAGCCGATCTTCGTCGGCGAGACCGTCACCGCCCAGGTCGAGGTGGTGTGGGTGCGCGAAGACAAGCCGATTGCGCGCCTGCGGACGACCGTCGCCAACGGCCAGGGTGAACTTGCAATCGAGGGCGAGGCGATGGTGCGCTTTCCGGCCTGAAGGCCTCGCGGCGCCAGCAATCGATAGTTCGCGGCAAACGAGCAGACGCAGTCAACACGGCGGGGCCCCGTATGCGCCGCACCAAGCCAGCGCAAGGGCGGCAACCACGTAGACCGCGCAGCCGCTACCGCGCCAAACTAGCCAGGACAACCACCAGCACAAGCGGTGGCGCGACGGCCACGGCCAGGATCACCTTGGCGATCGGGCGCGCGAAGTTCAGGGTCCAGCCATAGCCGAAGCGCTTGTCGACCCACACCCGCTGATCCGCCGGGTTGTGGTAGAAAAGCCCGTACTTCCAATGTGCCGCATCCGGCAAGTTGGCCATCGCCAACTTGTAGCGCTGGCGCAGGTGCCAAAAGCCAAACGCGAGGCAGCCAAACATCGCCAGCAGCGGGCCGAGCATCGACTTGTTGCCCAGCAACGGTGTCATGCAGACCGAAAGCGAGAACAGCGAGATCCCGGATACCAGACCGAACCGGAGCGGCCCCAGGCCGACCACAGGTTCGTCCTTGCCTTTGGCGGTGCGGCGCGCCACGGCGTCCAGTCCTACGGTCACCACCCACACGAAAACGGGCACGCCCGTCACAAACCACACCAACTGGCCCCGCGGCGTCCAGCCGTCGATGTGACCCAGGTGGTTCCAGTGCGTCGGCACCATTTCGGGCAGCCACGCGCTGATTTCGCGGACCAGCGCGACCACGGCCACCAGCCACAATGCCGCGATCGCATCCCAGCGGTCGAGCAACCCTTTCATTTGCACGCCTCGCCGGTCGAACACATGTTCCAGTGCAGGCCATTGCACACGTTCTGGCACTTTTGCTTGCCTTTGACCACGGGACCGGTCGCGTTGCCGCAATGCACTTCGCACTCGCGCTCGGCGCCGTCCTTGGTGCACACGTCGTCGGGGCCTTTGCAGATGAATAGGCAATCGTAGATGGGCCAGTTGATGTAGTACGACGTCGTGCAGTTGGCGCCAAGCGGCTTGGTGCAGATGTGGGCGCCGGTCATCGGAATGCCGTCGGTGCACAGGTAGTTTTGCGGGGCCTTGCTGCCGTTCTGGCAGGCGCCAGTGGCGAACTCGCCGCACTGGTGCTTGACGTCGCACGCGCCCCACTGGCCCGCGCTGCACGCTTGGGTACCCATGATGAGGATCGGGATCTGGCCGCTGATGCAGCCTGCGGCGTAGGTTTGCGGGCACTCGACCCAACAGCGTTTGAGTTCGCCTGCTTTGCACGCGGCCGCGCCTGCGTCGACAGGTGTCGCGGCATCGGTGGTTGCCGCGTCGATCACCTTCGCAACCGCGTCGGCGGCGACGTCGGGTTGGGTGTCGACTGGCGCGGCGTCAGGCTGTGCGTCGACCACGTCGGCCGCGATCTCGGCGCCACCATCGGCAGTTGTTTCCAGGGCGGCATCCGCTGCTGCAACTTCGGCGGCCGTGTCGGCAACCAAGTCTGCACTGGCGTCCGCGGCGGCGTCGGAGGGAATGGTCGTGCCATCCGTCGCACCATCGGCCTTGATTGTCGTGTCGGCCGCTGCATCTGCTGGTGCGTCGGCGGCGGTGGAATCGGCCGGCGCAGTGTCTGGCGGCGCCGTATCGGCCGGCGCAACGGTCTCGCCGGCACCGTCCAAGGTCGTCGTTTCTGTGAGGGCGGCGTCCGGTGCGCCAGCGCTATCGGGCAGCGTGCTCCCAGTGGACTGCGACGTGGAGCACGCGGTCGCCAGCACGGCAACAGCCAAGAACGCGGATGGCAAGCGCAACAAAACCATGGGTCGGCTCCGTTTTCGCCCGTTGCGCAGTCAGCAATGCGCCCGGCGCGCAAGCATCGTGCGCCCGCAACTGCAAGCCGTCAACCGCGCAACGACTTTGCACAAGTTTTCGCTTGCTGTCCCTGCGGCCGGCGGGTATCGTCCAAGTGCGGACCTGGCGTCCAGGTCACAGTCGGTCACTTTTCGCGATGGGTGTGCCGTGTCGTTCGGGCAAGGGCCAGCAAAAGATCGACTCGAGGCTCTGCGCGCCCCCGACGCTGCCGCTTCTGATCGCAAGGTCTCGCTTGTGCACGTCGTTTCGCCGCGCCACGCCGCATCCACGCTGACCGCCTTCTTGTCATGGATGCGCTGGGCAGCCACCCGGCGGTTGGTTTTGGCCGCGCTTGCCCTGGCCGTTTGCGTGCCGTCCACTGCCTGGGCGCAGGTGTGCGCGTGCAAGAAGTCGCCGGCCGGCGTGTGCCAGCGCTGGCACCAGGATCAGGTTCCGTGGTCCTTGTACATCGGCCCTGGGCAGGGTGCGCTGGCCGACAATGCTTTTGAAGAACTGGCCGTTGCGGCGTTCTCCGCCTGGTCCAAGGTGTCGTGCAACCTGTGCATGGTGCTGGCGGCCGACGGACAGTCTTGCAAGCCAGCGACCTGTGACCCCAACCCGATCGGGGTAGAGCCCCTCTACAAAGGGCGCGCCGACCAGGCGCAGTTGGCCTCCAGTTGTGGCGGCGTCTACTGCGCAGCGGCGGCGCCCGGCACGGCGCAGGTCGCCCTGATCCGCCAGAGCGCGATGTGGCCGCTCGGCCAGTCGGTCATCACCGCGCCGATCCTGACGGTGACCAAAAAGGGCCACATCGTCGACGCCGATGTGCTGGTCTACGACGACGGCAAGAGCTTTTGCCTGAACAACTGCCAAAAGCACCAGTACCCGCTCGGCGGCGCATTGGTGCAAGAGGTCGGCCACTTCCTGGGCGTAGGCTATGCGGACAACACGTTGAGTGTGCTGGCCGCCAACTACAACTCTCGGCGGACCAACCTGTTGCCGCAACTGACGGCGGACGACGCCTCCTGCATGTGCCAGATCTACCGAAGCAGCAGCGATCCGGCTGACTGCGCCGCGCCAGTCAACCGCAGCGAAGGCGAGTGTTCAGCGAGCCACCGACCCGTTCGCCCGGCGCAGTCGGGACATGCAGGCGCGGTGGTGGCCTTTGCAGGCGCGCTTGTCGCGGCCTTTGCCGCCAGAAGGCGTCATAGCGGGGCAAACTCGCCGGCTCCATAGCGCCGCAAGTAGGCTTCGGCGACGCCGGGGCAGTCCGCAAATGCGCTGCACGATCGACAAGTCTCTGCAAACACGTTGAAGTGTGCCTCGATGTGGGCGATCGCGTACAGTTTGTCGCCGCTCAGGTCGTCCAAGTAGTGGGTCTCGCCGAACCCGGAACGCGCCACGTTGCGCACGCGCGGGTCGCCGACCGTGCACGGCGGCACGCTCTCGAAAGTCACCTCGACACCGGCCGACTCCCCCAGCGCCGCACAAGCGCGCAGTTCGTCCGCGATTTCGGCGTAGCGCATGGCGATGCCCGGCCAGGCTCCGCCTTTGCCGGCTGTTGAGGGAAACACCAACTTCCACTGGACTTGCGAACCCCACCGCGCGATGCCCCAGCGCAACAGGTCGGCTAGCTTGCCGATCGTTGGTCGGGTCGCGACGGCGTTGACCATCACCGCGACACCGCAGCGCAGCAACTCGTCGACTCCAGCCACGATGCGCTGGTGGCCCTTGGCGGTGATACCGGAGATCAGGGCGCTGTCTTGCGGATCGCAGGCGTGCAGCGACACGATCGCGCGCAGCAGGCCCAGTTCGGCGACGGTCGCGCAAAAACCCGGTTCGTGCAGCCGACTGCCGTTGGTGTTGATGTCCCAGGCCATCCCCAGGTCGCGCAGGGTCTCCACCACCTGCAAGAAGCCGGGGTGCACGGTTGGTTCTCCGCCGGTGACCACCACCCGTCGCACGCCCTGGTCGCGCAGCCAGTGGGCGCGGCGAACCAATTCCGCGGTCGCCGTCTGCCAGGCCTCGGGTCGGCCGCTGTTGCTGCACATCGGACAGTGGTGGTTGCAGACCTCGCCGAGGCGAAACAACGCGATCGATTGCGGCGTGACGGGAGCGAACTCCGCGACGCGCCGGCGAAACAGGCGCAAGGGTTGTGCGACGGTCGCCGTGCCTGTCAAGATCGTCCGCCCGCCGCGCCGTTGCGGGCGCGGTCCCAGCATTGTGCCCGCGGGTTGCAGCGGGCGCCACCGGTCGGCCTCAACCGCGCATGTCAAACACCCACCGTCGGATGCTGGCCCTGCTCGCCGTCGCGCTGACTGCGCTGCTGACGGTGGTCGTGCGCCGCAGCGTGCGGCGGCCGCAACCCCCGGCACCGGTCGCAACGCAAATTCAGTCGTCCGGTCACGCGGATGCTGCGGCAGCACCGCCGCCGGACGATGCGCACGGCCAGGTCGCGATCGACGTCGAACTGTGGAGGCTGCCCGGTGCCCTGCCGGGTTTGGGGCCGGTGGCGCCGCCCTTGCAGGCCAACGACTTGCTGCCGCGCATTGCCGGCTTGGTGCGGCGCGGACAGGTTTCGCAGAGCGACGCCTTGCACGCGGCACGGGCCGTGTGGCCGGCGTTGGCCCGTTGCGGCATTGACCGGCAGCGCCAGATTACCGCGACGTTTGCGCTGGCCGGCGGTCAGACCGTGGGTTCCAGCGCGATTCATGGGGCCGTCCTGCAGGGGGCCATCGCCGAAGCCGAGCGGTCATGCGTTCTTGCCGGTCTGGCCCAGGTCCAGGCGCCGGTGGCGACCGATTGCCAAGGTGAAGTCGAGGTGCACTTTGGCGGTGCGACCGCGGGGCCGTAGCGATCGCCGGCCGTTGCCCTGTGCTATAACGCGCGGCCTGCGCACAGTGGTCGGGCGCGAGGAATTGCCGCATGTCTTTCTGGTCCGGTCGCAGGGTGCTCGTCACCGGCGCGGGCGGCTTTATCGGTTCGCACCTGACCGAGCGCCTGGTCGCCGAAGGTGCGCGCGTCCGGGCGCTCGTTCGCTACAACTCGTCGGGCCGACAGGGGTTTCTCGATGACCTCTCGGACGAGGTGCGCGCCAGCATCGAGGTCATCGCGGCCACGGTCGAGGACCCGTTTGCGGTACGCAAGGCGGTCGCCGGCTGCGATACCGTGTTTCACCTCGCGGCGCTCATCGGTATCCCGTACAGCTACGTCGCACCGCAGCACTATGTCGCGACCAACGTGCAGGGTTCGGTCAACCTGTTCGAGGCGGCGCTGCGCGAGGGCGTCCGCCGCGTCGTCCACACCTCGACCTCTGAGACGTACGGCACCGCCCAGTATGCTCCAATCGACGAGCGCCACCCGTTGGTCGGCCAGTCGCCGTATTCGGCCAGCAAGATCGCGGCCGACCAGATGGCGGTCGCGTACCAGCGGTCATTCGGGTTGCCGGTCGCGATCTTGCGTCCGTTCAATACCTTTGGGCCGAGGCAGTCGGCGCGCGCAATCGTGCCCACGCTGATGGTCCAGTTGCTGGCCGCAAGGCCGGTCATCGAGGTCGGCAGTCTCGAGCCCCAGCGCGACCTGAACTTTGTCGCCAACACGGTCGACGGCTTCTTGGCCATCGCCGACTGTGACGCGGCGCTCGGCCAGGTGGTCAACGTCGGTTCAGGCATGACCCACAGCATTGGCGACGTGTTGGAGCGCATTTTCGCGATTGCTGGCCGACGGGTTGAAGTGGTCGTTGACGCCCACCGCGTGCGCCCGGTGGCGAGCGAGGTGCAGCTGCTGCTTGCGGATACCAGCCTCGCAGCCCAGCTTTTCGACTACGCCCCGCGCGTCGGGCTTGACGAAGGTCTGCAAGCCACCTGGCAGTGGCTGGCTGGCAACCTGCATCGCTACCGGCCCGGCGTGTACAGCATCTGAGCGGCGTGCCGTGTACGGCTTGCACGAACACAGCGGGCGCCTCGGATGTCCGCTGTGGCCAACCTCAATTGTTGTCGGTGCGCGCAGTTGCTGTCGCGAGACGAGCGCCGGTGCCAAGCGGTGGTGTCTGTCCCGGCGCAGCCGCTTTCGGCGCATGGCGGCGGTTTGGGCGGCCTCCACCGGGTGTGGTTCCTGAAATGGGGGCGACCGGCGGGATGGTGCTCAGACACACCTCGCAAATACTGCCGGCCGCTGAAGCCGCGGCCTAGGTGTGCAAAGCCTTGCCTGCGCAAGGCTAAGTAATCAAATACAAAATCCCAGC
>CAXRHS010000504.1:0-4408 GCA_964230235.1 Myxococcota bacterium | reverse complement strand
CGACTTGCCGGTTGCGCAGCGCCGCCAGCGCGCACGGCCGCCAGCCCTCAAACTCGTCCGGTTCCTCAAATGGCCGCAGCGCGCGCTGCAGCCCGCGACGAAACTGCGATTCGCCCGCTTGCACCGGCGAGGCGTTGCTTTGCTGCGCGCGGGCAGCGGCGCCCTTGCGCACCAAGGCCACGCGACCAGCGAGGTCCTTGAGCAGCACGCGCGGCATCCAGGCGTGCGTGCGCACGATCTCACATCCGGCTGGCGGCGTCAGCGTCGGATCGATCGGCGGCACGTACAGTTCGCGCACCGTCAGCACGGTGACTTGCCAGCCGGCGCGCGCAAAGTGGTTGGCCAGCCGGTCCGCGCGCCGACCGCCAATGACACGGCTCGGTGCAATCGTCGAAGCGAGCAGAAGCAGGCGTGGAACTGGCATGGGCCAATCGGGCGCGGCGAGGCGGGTTCGGCAAAGGGCACCGGTCCGGCGCTCGGCTGGCGTGCCAAGCGCATTGTGGCGCGACCGGGCGCCCGAAACATGCTCGGGCTGCGGCCGGGCGCCTGTCAAGCTGCAGCAAGCCATCCGCCAGGGCAATCGCAAGGACCAAACCATACGCTTGCCGCCGCCAGGGCTATCGCCAGAATCTGCCTGGCCCTGATCTTTGCCCTGAGCCTGACGCTGCCCGCGGCAACAACGGCCGCCCGTGCAACGCTGGACCCGGCGGCGGCCGGCCCTGCGTGTCAGGCAGAGCGTGAGCTTGCGTGGCCAGGGTCGGTCAGTCGCCGGCCTTGCGAGCGTCATCGGCCGCAACGTACAACGTTCACGACGAGTTTTCGCGAGGCCAGGGGTCAACCGGCAGGGCCAGCGCCCGCCACAGACCGCGTGTTGCGATAGCCTTGCCAGTCGCCCTGCTTGCCCTTGGCGCCGCGAATGCACGCCCCGCCAGGCCGCTACCGCCCCCGTCGCAACACCGCAACCAGGCAGCCAATCGTGCCGTGGTGCGGCCACACGCCGGCAACGCGCACCGGCACAACAGCGTAGCCGTGCCGCGTCCAGGTCGCCGCGCTCAGCTGATCCAGTCGGCGCAGTGCCACGGTGGCCGGCGTCTGCGCATGAGCTGGGTCGGCGCTCGCGTAGCTTGGCAGGAACACCCGCTTGCCCGCCCGGCCCGTCTCAGCCACCGCATTGGTCCAGGTGATGTAGGTGCGGCTGTCGAACGCGACCACCGGCGCGCGCTCGACCCGCCAGCCCTGGCGCGTCAGGTCTGCAGCAGCGCGGTCAAACTGGGCCTGGGTGGCGGTGGCGTCATCGGCAACCAGCACCGATCCGTCATCGGCGGAAAGGTCGCCGGGGACAAACCGGGGCCCCGTCACGACTTTCGCGCGCGCCGGGTCCCCCACCAGCGCAGTCTTGCGGCCGAGCGGCGCGAGGTACATCGCGATGTGGTAGGGCGGGACATCGCCGTCGCGATCACCCAAGGCGATCGCTGGTCGACCGAGCCACGCTGTCAGCGCCTTGCCCAGCTCCGCCGGCGTCGCGTACCCGCGCGCTGCGTTCTTGGCCCACAGGTTGGCGCCAAACACGACCGCGTCGTCCAGCAGCAACAGATCGCCGCCATCAAATTGCAGTGGCAGCTCGATCGCTTTGGCGCGACCGACGGCCGCGGCCAGCAAAGGCACCGCATTCCAGTCATTGGCGCGGCGCTCCCACTGCGGGTCGGGAGCGGGCGGCACCAGCAACCGCAGATCGTCGCCGTGCCGCACAAATACCGCGCGGTCGCGGGTCCACGGCGTCAGCGGTCCGCGGGCTTGCACGACCGTCAGTCGTGCAGCCAGGGCCTGATCGAGCCGCTCCGTCGCCAGCCATTGGCGCAGCGCGACCGCCTCTTGTGGGCCGCCAACCGTGAATGCAACGCGGGTGCCTAGCCCAAGGCCGCGCACAAAATCGCTCTGCGCGCGACCGGTGATGGCCTCCGCGTCGCTGGCGTACTGCAACCAGACCGTGTGCAGCGGCCCTTCGAATTCGCTGACGGCAGCCGCCGTTGGGGGCGCCGCAGCACGGTCCTTTTCCAGCGCAGTCCACAACGCAAGCGCGGCGAGGGCAGTGGCAAGGCCTGCTGCCCCAGCGAGCAGGGTTTTGGCGACCGGGGGCATGGGTTCTGGCGCGGCCATTGGGCCTGCGACGGGCTCTACTACCACAGATTGGCCGTCGTCGGGGCATGAGCCCGACGGCGCGCTACGGCACCGCGGCGGCCGGAACGGCTTGTGGCGCGGCGGCCTGCGCGGGAGGCGGCGCGGCCGGCGGCTGGTTGGGCTCGGCCGGGGCGGGTGCCTTCTCGGCGGTGTTGGCTTGCGCGGGCGCAACGACATCCAAGCCCGGCACGGCCTCTTGCACAAGGGGTGGCATGCGCACGGCAACCCGACGCAGACCCATGCGCTGGCTCGGCAGCTCTGGCGCGGCCGCAACCACGGTGCCGTCGGGGCGAATCAGCTGCTTGACGACCACCGTGGCGTATGCCTGTCGCATGATGCGCGCCTTGGCCGTCGACAGCTTGCCCTTGGGGACGGCGATGCGGGCCTCGGCGTTGCCGTGGGCCTTCACCGTCAACTTCACGGGTACCTCGTGGCGCAATTGCGCCACCGGACCCTCGCGCGACATCTCGTTGCCGCGGGCTTCGTAGATGGCGAGATCGGTATGGATTTCGGCGTCTTCGTCGGTCGGGTTTTCAGCCGACAGCACGGCAGACCAGCCAGAGGGCGATTTGGCATCGCGGACCAGTTTGGCGCTGGCGCGGATGCGGTCGGGCATGGCGGCGGCGATGCGGGCTTTTTCGCTGCGGGTGCCGTCGTCGCCGTCGGCGTCGAGCGGCCGCGGGCCCAGAACGCTCAGTGCCACAACCGCCGTCAGTGCTGCGGTCGCGAAGGACGAGGTGGTTGGGCTGTAGTGCCTTGCAATTGATTGGGTTTTCATGGCTGGGGCCGCCGAGCCACACCGGGCTCGTTTGCCCTTGGACGCGCGCCTGGGAGACTCGGTCTAATCGTGACGCGATCGCACCGAGCGGCCCCGCAAGAAATAAACAGCCCCTCTGCATGTGGCGTGGATTCGCGCTGCTTGCGTCGCCGCTTTCGAGCCAGCCACCGAATGGACTTTCGGCGTGGCCTACGCCACCGCATCCCCGTTGCGCACCTGGCGCGCCGCCACGCCCAGGCCGAGCGCGCCAACCGCAAGCGGCCACAACGTGCCGACCGCAAACGTCGCCGCCGGCCCGAGCGCACTGGCCACCCAAAAGCCCACGGGTCCCAAGATGGTCAGGTCCGGGTCAATCGTGGCCAGCACGGCGATGCGCGCCGCTTCGATGGGGTTGAACGCCGCCAACCAGAACACCACTTCGGGCGGCACCTTGAATTGCAGCAGCACGCCCAGCAAGGCGAAATCGTGCAGCGCCGCGGACGCCAGCCACGCCAACAGGCCAAACACCATCGCCCGTTCGACCGTGCGCGCAACCGACGACAGCCACAACCCGAGGCCGGCGAAGCACACAACCAGGCTCCCCGCAAGCCCCGCCGCACGCGCGACCAGCGGGATCAGCGCGCTATCGCCGGGTTCCAGCCACAGCCCGATCGGAACGGCCAGCGCCAAAAGCGCCAGCAGCGGCCCCGCCAGCACCGCCAGTCGCGACAGAACCAGGGCGACAAACCACTCGCCGCGGTGACAGGGCTGGGTCAGCACCAGTTCCAGGTGTCCCGTTGTCCGGGCGCGCACGACTGCCTGGCAGGTCGCCACCAACGCCACCAGCGGCACCGCCACCACCACCGCGTTCGACACATTGAGCACGACCCGCGACAGGCCGGTAAAGCCGAGCACGCTCGATTCGCGCAGGCCAAGCCACACGAATGCGCCAAACACCAGCCCATAGGCGATGGCCGCGAACCATGCCCAGCGCGACCGCAAGGCGTCGGCCAATTCGAGGCGAAGCAGCGCGCGCAAACGCACCCCCGCTCCCGGCGGGCGGTGCAGCGCAGCGGCTTGGGGCAGGGCGGCGGGCAGTTCCAGCACGGACTCACTCATGGCGATCTCCGGCCGGCGCCCGGAGCCTGGACGCCACTTTGGCACGCGCCGCTGCAAAATCAACGCCCTGTGCGGCGGCTTCCAGGCCGAAATCCATCGGCGTTTGCGCGTCGGTGCGGTACGCCGTGCGCTCGGCATCCAACCAGCCGGCGGGGGCCGCAGCCTTGGGGTCTGCGGCAGCGTTGCGCACCCAGCGGCCAACTGCGGTGCCCGGGCGCTCGGCATCCCAAGCGATCATGCAGCCAATGTCGTCGTAGTAGTGGCGGTCGCCCTCCGTCGTCAGCAACTGCGCCGCGTGGGCGCGGTCGTCGACCACCATCGCGCAGTGGGCGCACGGTTGCTTGCCCCAGACGG
>CAXRHS010000503.1:0-5981 GCA_964230235.1 Myxococcota bacterium | reverse complement strand
GCCCCATGTTGATGATCATCTTGTCGCCGTCGCGCAAGGCGCCAGCCACCATGGCTGCCGTCGCCGCGCCTGCCTGTCCGTATGCCGCGTTTGCGCCCATCGTCGTTCCTTGGCCAGTCCGGCCTAGCGGTGCGTCTCGTTGTCGGTGTACTCGGCCAGCGTCGGTAGCGCCGTCAGCGGCTGGTAGCCGCGCAGCGGATAGTCCTTGCGCAGCGGATGTCCTTCAAACTCTTCGTACAACAAGATCCGCCGCAAGTCTGGGTGGCCCTCAAAGCGCACGCCGTACATGTCCCAGGTCTCCCGCTCGGCCCAATTGGCTGCGCCGTAGATGCCGCACAGGGTCGGCACCCACAGCTGGTCGGCGTCGACGGGCACTTTGAGGCGCAACCGGTGGCCGTGGCGCAGCGACACCAGGTGGTACACGACCTCAAACTGCGGCAACGCGTCGCTGTCCAGGCCATCGGGGCGATTGGCATCCACCGGACTGCACGCGCCGCGCAAGCCGGTCGGGTAGTCGCCAAAATCGACCGCGGTCACGTCAGCCAACATGTCGAACGAATACGCAGCGTCGTCGCGCAGCCGGCCGACCAGACCAACCAGGCCTTCGCGCGCCAGCAACACGGTGGCGTCGCCGCGCTGGGTGTGGCTGCCGATGACGGCGGAACCCGCAAGGGCCCGGCAGGCCTGAACCAAGGCATCGGCAGAGAGCGGAGCAGGGGTCGTCATGGGTTCTCCAGGGTGCTTGCGGGCCGCTGATGCGGCGGACGCGCGGCTATTCCCAGTCCAAGGCGCCGCGGCGCCACACGTAGGCCAAACCGGCAGCCAGAATGCCGACGAACACGAACATCTCGACCACGGTCACGATGCCAAAGCCGGGCTCGACCAGCAGCTCGCGGAAAAGTCCGGCCCACGGGTACATGAACACCGACTCGATGTCGAACACGATAAAGAAGATGGCGACCAGGTAGAACTTGACGCTGAAGCGCTGGTGCGCCGAGCCGATCGGGTCGCTGCCGCACTCGAACGTGCTCTGCTTGACCGGACTGGTGCGGCGCGGGCCGATAAGGCGATTGAGCACCAAGATGCCGAGGCCCATCACCGTGACGATGGCGACGACAACCGCCAGAGAGACATAACCCATTTGCGCTTGCAGCATGGTGGTCCTGTGCGCGCCCGCGGCGCGGCAAGGGGGCGCTGCAATAGCGCGGCGCGGCACGCCAAGTCAAGGCGCCAACGGGGATCGACACGAATTCATAGCGCTACACGACAGGACGCTGGTCACGTGACCTGTGGCTCGCGGCGCTCACGGAGATGCGGTCTGGGGCCCGGGCACCCCAGCCGTCGGGCCGCCGTCTGCGGCGCGCATTGCGGCCCCAGATGCGTGGCGGTAGCTTGTGCCGTGGCCGTGGCGTGCGGTCTCGCTTTGGGCGCCTGCCGTCCACTCGAATCGGGTCGCCATTTTCGCTTGAAACGACGTCCGAAGTCGACGCTTGGTCCTGGCCGTCGACGCCCCAGGTGCCCCGCTCCGTTCGCCATTTTCGTTCGCTGTCGCAGTGCGACACCCGTGCCCCGAGGTTGCCATGATTCTGGAACGAGCCAAGCGCGAACCCTTCAAGGTCCAAGGTGTCGTCATCGGCATCGTCGTCGACAACAAAGATCCCGACGGCCACTACCGGGTCAAGGTCAAGTTCCCGTGGGTGCTGGAGTCGGACGCCAAGTACACCGACGCCAAGGACGACGAGGACTTTCGCACCACCTGGTGCCGCATTGCGACGTTCATGGCCGGCAAAGACCGCGGCGCGTTCTGGCTGCCCGAAGTCGACGACGAAGTGCTCATCGCATTTGAACACGGCGACGTGCGCCGGCCGTTCATGATTGGCGCGCTGTGGAACGGCGTGGACACCCCGATTCACGCCAACCAGGAGCAGAACGGCAAGAACTGGTTTCGGTCGATCCGCAGCCGCTCTGGTCACATGCTGCAGTTCGTCGACAAGAAGGACGACAAGACCGAGCGCATCGTGCTGCAGACGCTGGTCAAGGCCAAGGACGAAGAAAAGGACCCCAAGCAGCGCGACGGCCACTGGATCGCCCTGGATCAGTCGGGATCGGTCGACCAGATCGAGATCTACGACCACACCCAGGAGCACTACATCCTCATCGACACCAAGAACAAGAAGATCACGATCGAGTGCAAGACCGGCGACATGCTGATCAAGGCCGAAAAGACCATCACCATGGAATGCAAGGATCTGGTGGTCAAAGCCAGCAGCACGATCAAGCAGGAATCGGGTTCGAGCACCGAAACCAAGGCCGGATCGACGATGGACATCAAGTCCTCGAGCACCATGACGCTCAAGGGCTCGACCATCAACTTGAATTGACCTTGCGCCCCCGCAGCGGTCGTTTCGCTTCGTTCGCGCGTCCTGCGCGGCCCGGTTGGCGTCGGCGCAACGGGCGGCCGAGCTTGGCCAGCGTCTGCCAGAAGGCCGCGTAGTTGCCGCAGATCTCCGGAAATCTCCAAGGCCTGTCGGTGGTCGCGCGCCGCGGGCTCGAACGCCTCGGCCACCACGGCACGCCTGCCGATCAACTGGCCAGCGAAGCCCTGGTGGTGCGCCTGTGCGGGCTGGCGGCCGGACTGGGGCGTCAGGTCGGCGTGCTCATCGGCCGCGATGGCCAGGTGGCCCACATCGTCATCGGCGACGACCGGGCGTTGCCGCTGCCGGACCTGGGCCGATGGGGCCGCGAGTCCGGGCGCTTGCGCGGCCTGCGCCTTGTGCACGCGCACCTCAAGAGCGAGCCGGTCGATGCGGATGACCTCAACGATCTGGTGCGCCTGGGCCTGGACCTGGTGGCAGCCGTCACCTTGCAAGGCGACGCGCCACATCAGGTCTCGATCGCGCTGCTGGCTGCAGAGCGGGACGGCAGCGAGCGCGGGTCCCAAGCTGGCGCCGATGTGCTGCCGCTGCAGCCGTGGCACGGCCTGCAGTTCGACTTTGCCGCAGCAATCGCAGATATCGAAGCGCGGCTGGCCCGCCGCCGACCGCCGGCCCGGCTGGTCGATGCCCGCGAGCGCGCGCTCCTCGTGCACGTCGGCGCGGAGTCGCTGGCAGAGGCCGACAGCCGGCTGGACGAACTGGAAGAACTGTGCAGGACCGCCCATGTCGAGGTGGTCGGTCGGGTGGTGCAGCGGCGCCGTCACATCGACGGCCGAACCCTGCTCGGCTCAGGCAAGCTCAGCGAGATCGCGTTCGCGGCGGCACAAAACGACGCCACCATCTTGGTGTTCGGCCGCGAGCTGACGCCGTCGCAGTCCAAAGCCATCGCCCAGGGCGCCGACACCAAGGTGTTGGATCGCACCCAACTCATCCTCGACATCTTTGCCCGGCGTGCGCGCTCGCAAGAAGGCAAGCTGCAGGTCGAGTTGGCCCAGCTGCGGTATTCGCTGCCGCGCTTGGGCGACCGCGACAACGCGCTCAGCCGCCTGACGGGCGGCATCGGCGCCACCGGTCCGGGAGAAACAAAACTGGAGATCGACCGCCGGCGCTGCCGCGACCGCATCGACCGCATCGAGACCCAACTGCAGCGCCTCAAGGCCGGGCGCGGCTTGCGGCGCATGGGCCGGACCGAAGGCGAGGTCGCACAGATCGCGCTGGTCGGCTACACCAACGTCGGCAAGTCGAGCCTGCTCAACGCCCTGACCAAAGCCGACGCCTTCACCGAAAACCTTCTTTTCGCCACGTTGGACCCGACCACCCGCCGCATTCGCCTGCCGGGTGGAACCGACGCTGTCATCACCGATACCGTGGGCTTCATTCGCGATTTGCCAAAGGAACTGCTGGGCGCCTTTGAGGCGACCCTGGAAGAAGCCGCGGCGGCCGTGCTGCTGGTGCTGGTTGTGGACGGCGGTCACCCCGCGATCGAGGCGCAACTGCGCAGCGTGGTGGCCATCCTGGACGATCACGGCCTGGGGCCCAAGGCCCGGCTGGTGGTGGTCAACAAAGCGGATGCCGTGGCGGACCCGGCCACCGTGCGCGACGTGGCCCAGCGCCACGCCGCCAGGCTGGTGTCGGCCTTGCGGCGCGTGGGCTTGGCTGAACTGCTGCAGGACATCGAGTCCGCGGTCGCCGAGGCGCGCGAGCACCGTGCCGCGGAAACCGAGCAAGGCCAAGCCAGGCCCTGGTCACCGCACGCAGCTTGAGACAGCCGATTTCGGTTGGCATTTCCGCGCATTGCCGCCAATCGCCCCACGAGAGGCGCCGCGCAATTTCACCAAGACTCTGACATGTCAAGGATTTTTGGGCGCGCGGTGCAATGGCCTCGACCTTGGGATTACTCGTCGATGGCGTCGTTGCGGTTGTCTTGCTTGTGCGATGCGTGGTGGGCGTTGGGCTTGAACTTGCCCTCCTCCATGCGCTGCAAGTCGCGATCCCAAATGTTCTTGAGGAGGTTCCAGCGCGCGATCAGGTTCTGTGCCTTGAACCTTGCCTGGCCGGTGGAGAAGCCCTGGGTCGCGAATTCGCGGAACTCGCGCTTGAGCTGATCGAACTCGACATTGGGCGGAACGCGCTCGAACCCATTGAAGTACATGTTGAATTTTCGTCGCATGATCTCGATGCGCTGTTCAAGATACTGCAACTGCTGGGCCGCTTTCTCCGAGCCGACTGGACCTTTGCCCACTGCCATTTCGCCTCCACAGCTGTGTTCGACCCGGCGTACCGCGACCACGTGCGCGCGCCCGCAGTTTTGCAGCCGTTGCCGCCGCAGGGCAATCGTACTACCATCGCTCGCGTCGTGCGCGCAACGCAGCGGGGCCAGGGGGTGCCCGCACGCAACGCGCGCCAGGCGGCGCGCGAATCGGGGACTGCGATAGAGCAGCCCCAAGGCAACTGAGCAGCCCCAGGCAACCGGTCGCCGCCGACGCCAACGCACGCTGCGGCGCGCCAGGGCAATCCGGGGCACAGGTGGGAGGAACGCAATGATTCGACAGGTTTCGCGGCAGGCTTCGGGGTTCTTCGGCCGAGCGACGATGCTGACGGCATTGACCGCTACGGCCTTCGCGCTGACGGCGTGCGGCAAGCCCGAGCCGGAAGACAACTTTCGGCTGTGGATGAACAACGAGGCGGGCTGGGAAGAGATGTCGCGCTACGTGGCAGACAAGAACCATGATTTCAAGTTGCGCGTCAAAGCGCTCGAAATCCTGGTTTCAGAAGGCGGCCAGCCGTCGCAGGTGCTGCCGATCTCGGAGAAGGCGGCGGATCGGCTGGAGTTGCTGGCCGCGTTGGAAGCCCCGATGTTTCAGGCGCTGCAGAGCGGCGGCCCCAAGAAGCAGGGCCACGCCAAGACGCTGCTGATGCAGATGATCAAAGAGGGCAAGCTGCCGCCGGCCAAAGTGGCGGAGCTCAAGAAAAAGGTTGCCGCGTGGGCTTTTGAAGGCCTGACCCCTGACACGCCGGTCGATGCCGTGCTGGCCAAGCTCAAGGACCGCATCGCCCCCGAAGAAATCGAGGCGCTCGACGTCGACGCCATCGCCGGCGCCGAGGTCATGCTCAGCAAAGGCATCGCCAAGACCGACATCGTGACCTTCCTCAAAGGCCTCAAGACGCCGGAAGCCAATCGCGCGCTGGTGCAGGGTCTGGCCCGGTACCAGAAGATGAAAGTCAATGGCAAGGAAATCGCGGTCAAGGAAGAAGACCTCGCGGCCATCCAGGCGACGGACTCCATTGAGGCTTTCTTGTACTTTCTGGAAACCTACCTGCGTTTGGAGACTTCGACCCACCCGGACGACGAGAAGTCGGCCAAGCTCGCGATCCAGGTTGCGATCGACTGGGAAGAAGTCGCCGCCAACAAGGAGAAGATCAAGGCTGCCTGGACACAAGTAGCGCCATTTGTCGAAAAACTGCTGGTGTCCAAGAATTGCGATGATCGCTGGCTGGCGGCCGGCTACTTCGCGACCTACAAGGGCGCGGAGGGCGTCAAGGTTG
>CAXRHS010000502.1:0-2105 GCA_964230235.1 Myxococcota bacterium | reverse complement strand
CCCATCGTCGGCTGTGGCGGCAACTGCAAGGTCGTCACCGATTGTGACGACAAGAACGTGTGCACCACCGACGCGTGCAACGCCGGCAAGTGCGCCAACAGCGCCAACACGCTGGCGTGCGATGACAAAAACGGCTGCACGGTCGGTGACGTCTGCGCCTCGGGCGTGTGCAAGTCGGGCGACGCCAAGGTCTGCGACGACAAGAACCCTTGCACCGACGACAGTTGCGATACCGCGACAGGCACCTGCAAGGTGGCCAACAACACCGCGGCCTGCAACGACAACAATGCCTGCACCCTCAACGATGCTTGCGCGGGCGGCGTGTGCGTAGCCGGTGCAGCCATGAACTGCGACGACAAGAACCCGTGCACGGTTGGCGAGACCTGCAAGCTTGGCGCTTGTGTGCCGGGCACCGCCAAGGTTTGCGACGACAAGAACGTGTGCACCAACGACAGCTGCGACAAGCTGACCGGTAATTGCGTAGCCACCAACAACACCGCGGCGTGCAGCGATGCCAACGCCTGCACCACCGGTGACGTGTGCGCGCTCGGTGCCTGCAAGCCCGGCGCCGCCGCCAATTGTACCGACAGCAACACCTGCACCACCGACAGCTGCGACAAGCTCACGGGCAAGTGCGTGTACACCAACAACACCCTGACCTGCAGCGACAACAACGCCTGCACCGTCGGCGACGCCTGCGTGGTTGGCCTGTGCAAGTCGGGCACGCCGACCGTGTGCGACGACAAGAACCCGTGCACCACCGACTCGTGCGACACGGCCAGCGGCACCTGCAAATACACCCTGCTGACCGCCGGCACGCTGTGCAACGACGGACTGTTGTGCACCACCGCGGACAAGTGCGACGCAACCGGCAAGTGCGCGGGCACCGCCGTCGTCTGCAAATCGACCACCTGCCAGGCCAACGCCTGCGACGCCAGCACCGGCTTGTGCAAGGCGACCAACCAGCCCACCACCACGCCGTGCGACGACCTGCAAGCGTGTACCAAACCAGACATGTGCGACGGCCTCGGCAAGTGCAAGTCCGGCCCCTGGGATCTCGCCTGCGGCTGCCAGACCAACGCCAACTGCGACGACAAGAACCCGTGCACGACCGACACCTGCGTGGCCACCAAGTGCCAGTTTGCCATCACCGACAAAGCTGTGTGCGACGACGGCGATGTATGCACCACGGCCAGCGCCTGCGACGCCACCGGCAAATGCGTCGGCACCGCCACTTTCAACTGCGCTGGCGCCAACGACCAGTGCAACACCGGCGCCTGCATCGACAGCGGCAGCGGTCCGGCCTGCAAGAAGGTGCCAAAGGCGGTCGGCACGGCGTGCAGCGACGGCAAGTTCTGCACCACCGGCGAGGCGTGCGACAAGTTGGGGGCGTGCGTGGGCGGTCTGCCAGTGTCGTGCGGCAAGCCAGCACAGTGCTTCCAGTCACTGTGCACCGAGGCTGCGCAAGGTTGCACCACGCCGTTTCAGCCCAAGGGCACCACTTGCACCGACAACAGCATCTGCACGGACAAAGACGTCTGCGACGGCGCCGGCAAGTGCGCGGGCACGCTGCTGGCCAGTTGCACGCCGGTCTTGACCGACTTCAAGCCGGCATCGCCGAGCCTGCAAACCGCGACGGCGGCCAATGGCAGCGCGACCGCGACCACCAACGTCTGGCTCTATTCGGGCAGCACCTGCGCCGGCAAGTCGCTCAACGCCAGCGCCGTCACGGCGGCACCGGCCTTCTCGGTGCCGTTCACGGCCACCAAGCAAGCGTGCACCACGGTATCGGCACAGGCGGTTGACAGCGCGGGTACCAAGTCGGGCTGCTCGAACGCCATTACCTTCAACAACTACTCGTGCACCCAGTGCCCGTGCGGCGATAGCGACTGGATCCGCCGCTACGGCGGGCCCAAGACAGACACGGGTACCGCGGTGGTGGCCGACGCGGCGGGCAATGCCTTTGTCGCGGCGATCACCGATGGTGCGCTGACCCCGGGTACGGCGCTGGGCGGCACCGACGCCGTCCTGACCCGCCACGACAGCACCGGCGCGCGCGTGTGGACGACCCAGTTCGGCTCGACCCTGGACGACAATGCCCTGGC
>CAXRHS010000501.1:0-2283 GCA_964230235.1 Myxococcota bacterium | reverse complement strand
GGGTCGCAAGCTCGCGACTTTGCAAGTCGACTCGCCGCTCCGCCTCCTGTCGAGGTCGACTGAGTTATTATTTTACAGGACCTCACACGGGCCCTTCGCAAACTCGCGGACGGTGGTGGATTTCAGAGATGTGGTCGAATCGCGCGCAGGATCTGAATTCACAGCCAGCGCGACCACGGCCAAAGCGCAGCGGGGCCTCGGTTGACCCGGTGTTCCGGGCCGGAGCAGCGCCATGAGCGTTTCAGTCGCCGTTGGTGCTCCTGGCGGAGCCCGACCGCCGTCTATTTCCACCGCCGACGGCTATGCTGGCGCTGACACCGAGCCGTCAGGCCTGCCAGGCCAGGCGACGGCAGATGCCGACCGCCATGCCGCGCTTGCCCGCGATCTCGATGCCTTGCGCGCCAATGTCGAGACCCTGCGCGGTGCGGCCGACTGGCGCCAGTTGCGGGCGATAGCGCTCGGCTGTCACCTGGCTGTCGCGATCGGCCTGGCGCTTTCGATAGGCGGTTTGCATCCCTTGGCACCGCTGCTGCTGGCGCTGGCCGCTTCGACACGCTGGATGGTACTCGGCCACCACATCTGCCACGGCGCCCTCGACCGCGTCGCGGACGCGTCGCCGAATTGGCGTGCGCAAACTTATGCCCGCGGCTGGCGCCGTTGGCTGCACTGGCCCGATTGGATTGCGCCCGACGCCTGGCACCGCGAGCACAACCTGCTGCACCACGCCTATACCAACGATGCCGCCGACCCCGACGTGCCGCAGCGCCAGGCCGAGTGGCTTCGCCAGTTGCGCGCGCCCCGCGGCGTCAAGTACGCCCTTGTACTGATGATTGCCCTGACCTGGCGCTGGCTGTACTACGCGCCCAATACGGCCGCTTGCCTTGTTGCCGCGCAGCGCGCACTGCGCCAGGACGCGCCCGCGTTGCTCGACCGCGCCGGCGACCTACGCTTGTGGAGCCCGTGGACGCCGGCCGGCCGCTATTTGTGGCTCCACAGTTGGTTGCCCTATGTGGCCTTCACCTTTGGTCTGCTGCCGGCGCTTGTGCTGCCGTGGGGTGTCGGCGCATGGCTGGCCGCGCTGGCGCACCTCATCGTCTCGGAATTGTTGTGCAATCTGCACACCTTTGTCGTCATCGTGCCGAACCACGCGGGCGACGACCTGCCGCTTTTTGCGGGGCGCGCGCGCAGCAAGGGCGAGTGGTACGCGCGCCAGATCCGCGCCAGCTGCAACTACCACACCGGCCACCCAGTCGCCGATTGGCTGCAGGGCTACCTCAACTACCAGATAGAGCACCACCTGTGGCCGGATCTGACCCCGCGCCAGTACGCCGCGCTCGCCCCGAAGGTGCGCGAAGTGTGCGCGCGCCACGGCATCGCCTACGTGCAAGCGCCGCTGTGGCGTCGTGTTGGCCGGCTGCTCGATGTCTTGGTCGGCAAGACGACCCAGCGGCTTGACGGGGTGTGATAGTGGCGCTGCGAGAGATCGATCGATGCTCTCGTTGCGACTGCGGAGCGGCGAGTCGACTGCAAAGTCGCGAGCTTGCGCCCCACCAAGCAAGCAACGGGCCAACGTAGAAAATCGAGTAGATTTTCTACTGGCCGCTACGGCCGAAACGATGCCCCAACAAACAGCGTATACGATAGCCGCGGCGCTTTGGGGTCGCCGGCTTGCCGCAAGAAATAGTGGTTGACCGTGGCGCCCAGGGTCAGCCTCAGGGCTTTGGTCGCGTTGTAGCCGAGCAGCAAGTCAAACTCGTGGCGGGTCTGGTCCGGCGTGTCCTGCTCGTGCGCCGCCTTGGTCACCTGGTAGTTCACCGCTGACACCGCTTCGCCGGTCCAATCGCCGTAGCGCAAATCGAGTTCCAACGCGTTGCGCGCGTAGCCATTGAAGACCTGGTCGGCATACGCGCGCAAGTTGGCGTAGTCAACGACAAAGCCGACCTCCAGGTTCAAGTTGACGAGGCGCGCCATGGCTTCGCGGTGCAGCAGAAAGGTCCCGAACCCGCTGGCCAGAATCGCCCGCAGCGACACGCCCTCGTCGGTCGAGGTCTTGGCCTCGTAGGTCGACCAGTCATAGAGCCAGGTGGCGCTCAGCCAGCGATTGCTGCGCTTGATGCGGGCGCGGCCATAGGTCCAGACCTTTTGGTGGTCGCGCAGCGGCGGCACGACGTAGCCTTCCAGCCACAACTCCAAGAACGTTACACGTGTCGTGCGCTTGAGGCGATACAGGCCAATCAAGCCCGCGCTGCCGATGGCCGGCAACGCATTGATGCCAATGGTCAC
>CAXRHS010000500.1:0-2258 GCA_964230235.1 Myxococcota bacterium | reverse complement strand
GTGCACCGGCATTCGCTGCTTCTGCGGCGCCGGCCCTGGGCTCAACCAGCGTGATCCGAAGCTCCTTGGGTCGTTTTGGAGGCGGATCAACGATGCCAATCGAGTCGGAGCGCGGTCCGCGGGCCGCCAAGACGCGCGCAGCCGCTGCAAGTACGGCCTCCGGGTCTTCTTCGTCTGCCTCGATCGTCGCATCGACGCCCACACGTGCCTGCGGCCGCGGGGCTGGCGTTGGAACTGCGACCGCGGCGGTCGGCGCTTGTACGGTCTCTGGAGCATCGCCGGTTGGCGCGACGCGTTGCGGCACAGCCACCATGCTTGGTGGCGCGACCCGGGCAAGGCGGTTTTCTTCAATGCGTTCTCGAAGTTTGCGGGCCTCTTCCGGCGAGAATGACAGCGAGTTGGATGCCGGCGAGTGGCTCGGAGCCACGGTCGTGCTGGTCGCGCCAGCCGGAGACTGCGCCCCCTCCGATCGCTGAAGCGCAGTTGGCGAGGCCATCGCAGGCCGCGTCTGCGCCATCTGCGCGGGCGGCGCACGCACACCTGCGGCCTGTTCTGGCGGTCGGCGCGGCGGTGCGGGTTCGGGCACGCTTGCCGCGAGCAGGCCGACCTCGCCCCCCGCGGTCTGGCCTTTGGACGGATCGAAAAGCTCGGTCAGAAACCGGGTCAGCGCGCTGCCCGACACGTGTTGCCGCCGATCAAACAGCACCTGCTGGATGTCGTCGTGCATGGCCAACGCTGTCGGATAGCGATCGGCCGGTTCGCGGGCGAGCGACTTGCGCAGCACATTGCGGAAATCCTCGTCGATGTAGCTGTGCTTCGTGAACTTGTGTTCCAGGCGCGCGTCGCGGATGTTGACGAGCGTCTCCAGGTCGGTCTTCGCCAGGAACAGTCGCTTGAGCGTCAACGATTCGTACAGGATGATCCCGAGCGAGAAGATGTCGCTGCGGTGGTCGAACTGCCGGCCTGTCACCTGCTCTGGGCTCATGTAGCCCAGCTTGCCCTTGAGCACGCCGCTGCGGGTGGCGTTTTCGCGCTGGCCGCCAGGTGGCGTCGCGCGCGCTACGCCAAAATCCATGACCTTGACCTCCCCGCTCTCGGAGAGAATCAGGTTCGACGGCGACACATCGCGGTGGATGATGTGCAGCGGCCGTCCGTAATGGTCCCGTGCGTTGTGGGCGTAGTGCAGGCCCTTGGCCGCTTCTGCCGCGATATACAAGCAGATTTCGGGCGGAATCCGTTGTTGAGTTTGTGTCGCTCGCGACAGGACCTTGAAAAGGTCAAAGCCGGCGACGTACTCCATGGCGATGTAGAAGATCCCGTCGATCTCGCCGTTTTCGTACACCTGAACGATGTTGGCGTGCTGCAGAACGGCGCATAGGCGAGCCTCTGCCAGCAACATGTCGATAAAGGTCTTGTTTTGCGCAAAGCTGGGGAGAATTTTCTTGATGACGACTGTTTTGGAGAACCCGCCTACGCCCGCGACCCGCGCAAGCCAGACTTCGGCCATACCGCCCAGACCGATCCGGTCGATCATCTCGTATCGGCCGAACATTGTGGTCAAGGACACCCCACCGTCATCGCCACGCCGCCCGCCCGCACTAAAAAACCGTCATCATTTCCAGGTTTTTGCGGACGTCAGATCGCCGGATCGACCGGCGCCCCGACAATACTACACCAAATCGCGCAAGTGCAGCACCGTTCGCTGACGGGTCGACGGCCAAGCTCTGGCCTGTTGCACGCAACTCAGGCATGGCTGCGCAGGCAACCTGCCGGAAAACCGGTTTCGGAAATTGGGTGCCAAATTGCAAACTCTTGCTTTGTAATCACTTTTCCCGAGGACCGCGCAAGTCCTGGTCGTGTCGGTTGGGTTAGCGCGCCAAGGCTGGCTTTGGTCGGCACTACCAAACCACGGGGGGCGCGGCCTGCGGTTCACACCTTCGGGATGCCGTCTGTTACCGCCGGTCGACACCCTGAATGAAGTTGGCCGCCGCAGGGCAGTGACGGGTGTCCACTGAAACGGACGCTGATAGGCTGCGGATTTGCACGCAAGCGGCCGCGTCGCCGTGCACAGGCGAGCACACGCGGGCGACGACGGCCGCGCACGGCGACTCACAAGCGCAGAACAGCAGGACCGCGATCGCGGCGCACAGTGCCGAGCCCCATGTAGGGCCCACGTAAAATCTATTCGATTTTCCACGTTGGCCCGTTGCTTGCCAAGTGGGTCGCAAGCTCGCGACTTTGCAGGTCGACTCGCCGCT
>CAXRHS010000499.1:0-3321 GCA_964230235.1 Myxococcota bacterium | reverse complement strand
GGCGGATCGACCCGGCTGCCGTGTGTGGGCCGGTTGGCGAGCCAGCTGTTCGGCCGCCTGCCGCTGCGCAAGCTGCCGCCCGACGAGGCGGTGGCGATGGGCGCGGCGGTGCAGGCGGCTCTCAAGCAGGGCGACGCGGCCGTCGACGACCTGGTGGTGACCGACATCGCGCCGTTTTCGCTTGGCACCTCGAGCATGAGCCGGATGGGTCCGCTCGAAATCAACGGCGTGTTCGTGCCGATCATCGAGCGCGGCACCGTCATCCCGTGCAGCCGCAGCAAACCTTTTGTGACCTCGCACGACGACCAGACCACGATTACGGTCGATGTCTACCAGGGCGAGCACCCGATGGCGGCGCACAACACCAAGCTCGGCGAGTACGCGGTCAAGGACATCCCGGCGGGGCCGGGCGGCGAGCAGGGCGTCGACATCCGCTTTACCTATGACCTCAATGGCATTCTTGAAGTCGAGACCACCGTGCGCACCACCGGCAAGAAGGCGCAGCTGGTGATCGAGCAGTCGCCGGGCCGGCTGACCACCGCGCAAATCGACGAGGCGCGGGCGGCGATGGCGCGCCTCAAGTTCCACCCGCAGGAGGCGCTGCCGAACGTGACGGCGCTTGGCCGCGCCGACGCCCTGTACATGGCGCTGACAGGGGCGGAGCGCGCGCAACTTGGTGAACTGATTGCGCATTTTCGCGCAGCGCTGGCGGCGCAGGACGATAAGCTCATCCTGGCAACGCGCGAGCGCTTGCTGGTCGCCCTCGGCCGACACCGCTGACCTGCCCCGGCTCCTGCCGACAAGACACCGTTGGCGCATCCGCTTGCCGTTTCGGGCTCTTTTTCGCACCATGGACGCCTGTGCGCCCAAGGCGTTGGTCGGGATCTGCATGCGACAGCACCACCTTCTGTTGGCGATTTGCACCCTGATGTTGGCGATCGCGTGCGGCGACGACCCGGCGCCAACAGCGACCGCCGACGCCGCTGCGGCCGAAACGGCCGGCGCCGCCGACGTAGCGGCAACTGCGGACACGGGCAGCGAAGTCGGCAGCGCCGATGACCTGACCGACGCGCCACCACCTGCGGCCGACGCCGGTGACGCCGCGGAAACGGTCGATGGCATCTACCCGCGAATCGGCCCCTGCGCCGACAAGCCAGACGGCAGCCCGTGTGACGATGGCAACCCCTGCACCACCGATACCTGTAAGCAGGGGCTGTGCGTCAGCGGACCCAACTCGTGCGCTTGCGGGGCCGACGGCGACTGCGCCGCCCAAGAAGACGGCGACTTGTGCAACGGGACGCTGTGCTGCGACAAGTCGCAGCCGCCGTTTGTGTGCAAGGTCAACCCCGCGAGCCCGGTCAAGTGCGAGGCGCCCAAGGACCCGTGCCAAAGCGTCGCCTGCAACCCCAAGACCGGCAAGTGCGACCAGACGGCGATGGCCGACGGCAGCCCCTGCGACGACGGCGTGACCTGCACCCAGGGCGACATCTGCGCGGCCGGCGTGTGCAAAGGCGGCGAAAACACCTGCTGCACCAGCAACGCCGACTGCGCCAAGTTCAGCGGCGCGGATCTGTGCGCCGGGTCGTGGTTCTGCAACAAGGCCACCAAGAAGTGCCAGTTGAACCCGGTCACGGTGGTGGTGTGCCCGGTGGTCGACAACACCGCGTGCAGCAAGAACACCTGCGACGCCAAGACCGGCAAATGCGGCATGGTTGCGGTCGCCGACAAGACCGCCTGCAACGACGGCAACCCGTGCACGGCCGGCGACGCCTGCGACAAAGGCAAGTGCGCGGCCAGCGCCAACACCTGCACCTGCCAGAGCGACGCCGACTGCGCCAACAAGGACGACGGCGACCTGTGCAACGGCGTGCCGTTCTGCAACAAAGCCACCGGCACCTGCGCGCCCAATCCGGCGACAGTGGTGGTGTGCCAGACGGCCGGCGACGGCCCCTGCGAGGTCAATACCTGCCAGCCGGCGACCGGCAAATGTACGCCGGTGCCGTTGCCCGATGGCGCGACCTGCGAGGCCGACGGCAGCAAGTGTACGGCCGGCGACAGCTGCAAGGCCGGCGCGTGCATCGCCGCCACCAACACCTGCCTGTGCGGCGAAGACGCCGACTGCGGGCTTTTCGAAGACGGCGACCTGTGCAACGGCACCCTGTATTGCGACAAGGTCAAAAACAGCTGCGCCATCAACCCCAAGACTGTGGTCGGCTGCTCGGGGGCGTTCAACACGCCGTGTTCGCACAACTTGTGCGATCCCAAGACCGCCCAGTGCGCCATGGCCGCGGTCAACGCCGGCAAGCCGTGCGACGACGGCAACGTGTGCACCGAGGGCGACGTCTGTGCGGCAGGCCAGTGAAAGGCCGGCGCCAACACCTGCAAGTGCACGAGCGACGCCGACTGCGCGGCGCAAGAAGATGGCAACCTGTGCAACGGCACGCTGTTTTGCAACAAGACCGCAGCGCCCTACGTCTGCCAGGTCAACCCGGCGACCGTGGTCAGCTGCCCCAGCGTCAACGACAGTTTCTGCCAGAAGAACAACTGCGTGCCTACGACTGGCAAATGCCTGGTCGCGTACTTGCACAACGACGAACCCTGCGACGACGGCACCCCGTGCACCGTGGGCGAGATCTGCAAGCAGGGCGTGTGCGCGCTGCCGACGCTGGACCTCAGCAAGCCTTGCGACGACGGCAACCCGTGCACCGACGACAGCTGCAACCCCAAGGCCGGCTGCATCAACGCTCCCAACGCCGCCACCTGCACCGACAACGACGCCTGCACCAGCGACGACGGCTGCAAAGGCGGCTCGTGCAGCGGCGGCAAGGCCGTCAACTGCGACGACGGCAATCCGTGCACGACCGAGGTGTGCAACAAGATCGCTGGCTGCGTATCGTTCAAGAATGGCGAGCTGTGCGACGACGGCAGCGCCTGTACCAGCGGCGACAGTTGCAAAGCCGGCGCGTGCGTGGCCGGGGCACCCAAGGACTGCAGCGACGGCAAGCCGTGCACGCTCGACAGCTGCGACAAGGTCACCGGCAATTGCAGCAGCGCGGCCGCCGATGCGGCCAAGGTCTGCGACGATGCGGTGGCGTGCACCATCGAGAGCTGCGACGCCGTCAAGGGTTGCGTCAACACCCCGTCGGCCGGCCCCTGCGACGACAAAGTCGCCTGCACGGTGTAACCGCCCGACACAGACCGCCCTTGTCGCCGGCGTCGCGGCAGGGCGCGGGGCGACGGCGGCCGACGCCAAGACACCGCGCTCCATTGGCAGGGTGGCGCCACGACGGCTCAGGGTCACTTTGGCGTGGTCAGGTAGTG
>CAXRHS010000498.1:0-3714 GCA_964230235.1 Myxococcota bacterium | reverse complement strand
CGGCCAAAGACGGTGCCACGACAACCTGGCTGTGCCGGCCGCCGATGTACGCGGGGACGACGACCGTGGTGGCGCTGCCAGGCCTGAGCAAACCCGTTGCGGTCGCACAGGCTGGCAACGATATCTGGGTGGCGGCCGCCGATGGCGAGGGCAAGCCGGTGCTGGCGCTGGTCACTGCCGCCGGTCAGGAATTGGCGCGTCACCCGCTCGACGTGCGCGGGTTTGCGCGGACCAAGAAGGGATTGCTGGCCGTGGACGGCGCGGGTCGGCAGATTCCGCTCACGGTCAAGGGGCCAGGCAAGCCGGGCAAACCGCCCAAGGTGGCGGCGGTGGCGGTGGATGCGAGCCAGTTTGCGGGGCCGGGTGGGCTGTGGCGGGCTAGTGTCGAGGCGGTGGATGAAGTGACGGTGGTGGTTTTGGCGCTGCTGCGGTGACCTCAAACCCGGCCGCGCGCAAAGCCAGCGAGTCGCCGTCGCACGCTTGTGCAAGCGCGGCTTCGGCATCGTGAAACAGGTCGAAATCCTGCGAGTACCGCCACGAGTCGGCGGCCGCATGCAAGACCGTTGCCCCGCCCACAAAGCTGTCCGGGTTGCGGTGCGCGGCGAGAATGCGCAACACCGCGGACTCGAAATCGCCTATCGGCATCGCAGGATCTCCGCCGCCGCTCGGTACCCGGCGTGGCCGCCGTTCTCACGCAGCCCGCGCACGACGAACGGCACCGACTCCGCGGTAATCAGCAGTTGCGGGTCCGCGGACCAAAAACAGCTGGCGTAAAAGCGCCGGAACGCCTGGGCGGCCAGCACCACGGCCGCGTTCGTGGGTTCAGGCTGGGCAACGGCATCTGGCGTGGCGCGGTCGGGCAACATCGCCGCCCATGGTACGACCGCTGGACGGTGTCGGCAACGCCTGCGTCAACCAGGGGTATGCACACAACAACTGTCTGTGCGCCCCTTCGGTGGCTGTGGCTTGCGCCGAGGCTCCAGGCCTGGGACTGATCCCGGCACCGGTCCTGTCCCTGTTGCTGGGGCTCGCCCAAACGCCACCGGGGCGCCTCTGCTCTACCTGCCGCTGCGCCCTTGGCCCGCCCTTCACTTCCGAATTGTCGCCCCAAAGCCCCCGCGCTATCCTGCCGGCCCGCCGGCCCGTGCCGGCCCAGGCCACCGCCATGCCCGACGACGCCAAACAGCCGCCGCCCGCCCTTGCGCATGTCGGCAAGAGTCCCAACCGCACCGACGGCGTCGCCAAGGTCAGCGGCCAGACTTTGTACGTCGACGACCTGCCCTTTGACGGCTGGTACGGCGCCACTGTCCGCACACCCATCGCCCGCGGCCGCGTCACCGCCGTTCGGTTTGGCGAGGGACCCGACTGGCGGCAGTTCGTCATCGTTACCGCCAAGGACATTCCGGCCGCCGTGCGCAGCGTGCACGCGCCCGATACCTCGCACGGGCCGGGCGGCGACACGGCCGCCGACACTGTCGACCTCGGCATCGTCCAGCTCATCGCGCGCGACCAGCCCTATCTGGTGCGCGATGTGTTTCGGCACAAGCACGAACCGGTGGTGCTGCTGGCCCACCCCGACCGCGAAGTGGTGCAGTGGGCGGCCAGGTGCGTGACCGTGGTGTGCGAGCCGTTGCCGGCGATCTTCGACCACCGCGTCGATCCGGCTGCCGACCAGGTGCAGCACGGCGCCGACAACGTGCTCAAGGCCATCACCTTGCGCAAAGGCGCCGGCGAGGACGACGCGGCGTTGCAAGCGGTCTTTGACGCCGCGCCGGTGGTGGTGGCGGGCGAATACGACACTGGCGCCCAAGAGCAGGCCTACATCGAGCCACAAGGTGTCATCGCCCAGGCCTGGCTCGACCCCCACGACGAAGCCCACGGCGGCTGGCCCAAGCGGCCGTTTCGGGTCCGCGTCGAGGGGTCGCTGCAGTGCCCGTATTACGTCCACACCGCCATCAAGCACCTGACCAACCTGCCCGATGATGCCGTGCAAATCGTGCAGTCGGCGACCGGCGGCGGCTTTGGCGGCAAAGAAGACTACCCGTCGATCATCGCTGGCCACGCGGTGCTGCTGGCCATGAAGGCGCGGCAACCTGTCAAGATCATCTACGACCGCGTCGAAGACATGCAGGCCACGACCAAGCGGCACCCGTGCACGGTGTGGCTGCGCACGGCGCTCGACAACGACGGAAAACTGCTGGCGTTCGACGCCCGCGTGCGCATGGACGGCGGTGCGTACGTCACCTTGTCGCCGGTGGTGCTGTCGCGCGGCACCATCCACGCGGCCGGGCCGTACGTCATCCCCCACGTGCGGGTATTGTCGCAGGCGATGCTGACCAACACGCCGCCCAACGGCGCCTTTCGCGGCTTTGGGGCGCCGCAGACCATCTTCGCGATGGAGCGGCACTTGGACGTCTGCGCCGACCGCCTGGGCTTGGATCCCGCCGAACTGCGTCGCCGCAACCTGGTGCGCCCGGGCGGCATCCTGGCCACCGGCCAGCGCATCGACGAACCGGTGGACCTGCACCGCTGGCTCGACCGCGCGGCTGAAGCGATCGGCTGGGACGCCAAGCGCCAAGACTACAAGGCTTTCAACGCCGATCAGGCCAGCCGCGGCCTGCCGCTGCGCAAGGGCGTCGGCCTCGCAACGTTCATGCACGGCTGTGGCTTTACCGGCTCAGGCGAGGTCAACCTGGCCAGCAAGTGCCTCGTGCGCGCCGCGCCGGACGGTGTCGTCGAAGTGTGCACGGCCAATACCGAAATCGGCCAGGGTGCCATAACCATCTTCTCGCAGGTCGCCGCCGATGCCTTGGGGTTGACCTTGGACGATGTGCGGGTGGTGCAGCCCGATACCGACCAGGTGCCGAACTCGGGGCCGACGGTGGCTTCGCGAACGGCCATGGTGGTCGGGCACCTGGTTGCCAAGGCGTGCGACGATCTGGTCGCAAACCTCGAAAAGGCCGGTCATTTGGCCCAGGGTCGCCGCAATCCGACCGCGCCGGTGGCACCCTCGCAGCAGTCGAGCGGTCGCGGTGCCGGCTATCACCCGGACGACCTGCGGGCGGCGCTGCGCAAGGCCGGGCAGGGCGACAAGGCAGGTCGCCAAGGCTGGAGCGAGTACGAGCCGCCGCCCGGCGTGGTGTGGGACGACACCTCCTACAAGGGCGTGGCCTACGGCACCTACGGTTGGGCGGTCTACATCGCTGATCTGCAAGTAGATACCACGACCATGCAGGTCGAAGTGCGCGACTTCGTGGCCCTGCAAGAGATCGGCCGCGTGCTGCATCCGGTGCTCGCCACCGGCCAGATTGCCGGCGGCGTGGTGCAAGGTCTGGGGTGGGCGTTGCTTGAAGAGGTGGTGCTCGACGCCCAAGGTGGCATGCGCAATGCCAACCTGACCAGCTACGTACTGCCGACGATGGCCGACGTGCCGACGATTCGGGTGCTCTTTGAGGAAACGCCGTATGGCTGGGGTCCGTTTGGCGCCAAGGGCATCGGCGAGTTGCCCATGGACGGCCCCGGTCCGGCTGTGGCCAATGCGTTGGCGATGGCGCTCGGTTGCTCAGTACCAGCGATTCCGGCGACGCCGGAGCGGCTTTTGCGCTGGTCGGCGCACAGCCGCGCGTAGGCAGGCGGGCGGCGGGGCGACCCAGTGAGATTGGCGAACCTCGATCACCAGGCGGTCGCTGCGCTCTCTGCGCGGTATCCGTGGGC
>CAXRHS010000497.1:0-25327 GCA_964230235.1 Myxococcota bacterium | reverse complement strand
CGGACCCGACCGGCAACCGGACCGCCAGGAGACTGCCACCGGTCCCGCACTGGCGGTCGCCAAGGCCGCCGACGGCAGTTGGTCCAAGGCCGCGGAGGGGTTTGCGCGCGGTCAGGGCGTCGCAGTGGCCGACCTGGTCGTGCTGGACACCCCCAAAGGTGCCTACGTCGCCGCCCACAAGCACATTGCCGGCAAGCTGCTGGCCGACATCGTCGCCGAGGCGCTGCCGCGGCTGCTGCGCGCGATGCCTCTGCCCAAGCGGATGCGCTGGGGACGCCAGCCGGAGCCGTTTGGCCGGCCGATCCACTGGCTGGTCGCGCTGCACGGTGACGCCGCCATCCCCTTCGAATTCGCGGGTGTGCAATCGGGTCGCCATGTGGGCGGCCACCGCTTCTACAGCCCGACCCAGGTCGAAGCGCGCGCCGACCTGCCGCGCCACCTCGCCAACCTGCGCGACGCGCACGTGGTCGCCGATCCCGCCGAACGGCAGGCGATCGTGCAAGATGGCATCGCGCGCCTGGCCGAACAGGCGGGCGGAAGGTGGCGGGCTGACCCCGCGACCGTGCAGACAGTGGTGTACCTGACCGAGTGGCCCGTGCCGCTGCTGGGCGCGTTTGCCCCGGAATTCCTCGAGATTCCGCCCGAGGTCATCGTCACGACCCTGCGCGAGAATCAAAAACTGCTGTTGCTCGACGGGCCCGACGGTCGGCTGCTGCCCCACTTCGTGGCGGTGGCCAACACGCTTGGCGACCACAGCCGCGCCACTGTGGCCGCCGGCAATGCCCGCGTGGTCTCGGCTCGTCTGAGCGACGCCCGGTTCTTTTACCGCGAGGACCTCAAGCGGCGATTGGCCGACCGCGTCGCTGACCTCGACGACCGCATCTGGCTGGCCGGCCTTGGCACCATCGGCGACAAGGTGCGCCGGATTGCGGCAGCGGCGCAGACCCTGGCCAACGCGGCATTGCCTGTGCACGTCGACGCCGTCGCGCAGGCCGCTTTGCTGTGCAAGGCGGATCTGTCGACCAAGATGGTGTTCGAGTTCCCAGAGTTGCAGGGCACCATCGGTCGCTACTACGCGCACGAAAATGGCGAGTCGCCGCAAGTCGCCGCAGCCATCGCCAGCCACTACCAGCCGCGCTTTGCCGGCGATGCCATCGCCGCCGATCCGGTCGGGCAGGTTGTGGCGGTCGCAGACAAGCTGGACACGATCGCCGGCTGCTTCGCGCTCGGTTTGCTGCCGACGGGCGCACAGGACCCCTATTCGCTGCGCCGCGCCGCGCTCGGCGTGCTGCGTACCTTGGGCGAATCCGCGATGGCGTGCTCGCTCGGGCTGGCGGTCGACACGGCGCTGGCGCAACTGCCGCCAGCCGCGCGCGAAAAAGGCGGCGCCGGCCTGCGGGACGCGGTCATGGCGTTCCTGCGCGGCCGCCTGGTCGCGATGTGGTCCGAGACCTTTGGGGTCGATACCACCGAGGCGGTCGTCGAGGCCGGCTTTGATCGCGTCGATACCGTCGAACCGCGGCTGCGCGCGCTGCAAGCGTTGCGCGCACACCCCGACTTTGCGGCCCTGACGGCAGCCTTCAAGCGCGTGGCCAACCTCGTGCGCAAGTCGGCCGACGCAGGCGACCTGGGCGCCGGCTTTGCGCACGAACTGTGCGAAAAGGCGGTCGAGCGCGACCTGTACCACAAGGTCATCCAGGTGCAGGCCGACAGCCAGGGTGCGATTGCCCGCGGCGACTGGCCGGCGGCGTTGCTGACGCTGGCGCAGGTGCGGCCGGCTGTCGACGCCTTTTTTGACGGCGTGCTGGTCATGGCCGACGACGTCGCGGTGCGCCGCAACCGCCTGGCGCTTTTGGCGCTCGTCGCCGGCTTGTTTGCGCCTATCGCCGAATTCGGCCGGTTGCCCGGGTGACGCCGCTGTCGCTGCACTGGCGTGGTTCGCAGGGGGCGTGGTGTGCCGCGGCCGCGGCATGTGCGCTGTTGCTGGCGTGCGGCGACGCGGCCGACCTGCCGGTGGACCTGGAGCCAGGCGTGCGCTACCCGCTGGCGTTGACCCCGCTGCCGGGCGGCAAGCGCGTGCTGGTGTGGGGTGCCAATTTCGATCGCATGTACCGGGCAGGCAAGGTGCGCGCTTTTGACACTGGCGGCGAGTGTTGGACCGGGGCGCCCCTTGAAGTCGCGGGTTTTGTCGGCGGTGTCGCCCTGCAGCAGGCGTCGACGCCGAGCGCCGCCCCGCCGCTGCGCGCGCTGATGACCTCGCGCGAGACCGATGACTTGACCCTGGTGTCGTTCGACAAGCCAGAGCCGCTGACGCTGTCGTGCGGCGACCACGACGCCTTTGGGCGCTGCAGCCACACCTTTCCGCCGCCCAAGAACACCAACACCGCGCTTACCGTTGGCGCCGATCCGATGGGCATCGAAATTCGCCCGTGGGGTGCCGACCGCTCGCTGGGGACCACCGCGGCGCTCGGCGATGGCCGGGTCTCGCTGCTGCTCTTGGACGCCAAGGGCGCCATCGAGCCGGTCGGCCAGTTGGACCTGGGCGCGGGCATCATGGCCGTGCGCACCGTGGCGGCGACTGGCGTCACCTATGTCAGCGACGCTCGTGCAGCGGCGCTGCACACGTTCACGGTGCGACCTGACCCCACCAGCCCTGCCAGCAAAGTACAGGTGGTGCCAGGTCAGGCCATCGCTATGCCGGTCGGCACCAGCAACGATTTTGCGCACGGCCTCGCGCTCGGTGCCGCCGGCGGGCGGCTGTATGTGGCCCACCGCAGCCCGCCGTCGCTGGTGATCGTCGACGTCGCCGCTGGTGCCGGCAACCTGCCCCGCAATGTGGTGGCGGCGGCCGTGCCGCTGGGCGGGCTGCCGAGCGAGGTCGTGGTGGCGGCAACCGGCGCTGGCGGCCGCGAGCTGGCCTACGTGTCCAGTTTTGGCGACGACGCAATTTGGGTGGTGGACCCCGACCTGCGCCAGGTCGTGCAGCGACTGGTCCTACCGCATGCCCCCTATGGCCTGGCAGTTGTTGAGGTGCCAAAGTCTGCCGACAACAGCGCAGCGCACAGTGGCTGGACGTTGTATGCGACGCTGTTCGGCGCTCACCGCGTGGTTGCCCTGCCCCTGCCGGTCGGCGTTGCCGCCAGGCCCGTCCTGCGAGACATCGGGGCGTGCCAATGAGCGGCCGTCGCCTTGTGGGTCTGGTGCTGGCTTGGGCCGCGGCCGCATGCTCCACCAGCACCGCGCCAGTGCTCGACGGCCTGACCAGCGCGCGGGCGATGGGTGCCGTGTGCGTGCAAGGCGGTCAGCTGACGGCCGCCGCCAACTGCCCGAACGACGCAGCGCTGCGGGTGCTGGTCGGCGGGGGAGGGCGCGGCTACCTTGCGGTTGCCAACCCGACCGCAGCGGTATTTGTCGACACCGATCCAAAGGTGCCGGGGATCACGCCATTGCAGTTGCCCGGCATGCCCATCGACATCGCGGTCGATGCGGCGGGCAAGGTGGCCTACGTGCTCATCGGTGGCGACCCGGGCCAGTTGGTCGCCGTCGGCTTGCAGGACCTCACCAAAAATCGGCTCAAGGTCGGCGCCAGTCGGCTTTTCGATTTCGCGCCCGCCGCGGTTGCGCTGCTCACGCGCAAAGTCGGCGCGGTCTCGACCCAGTGGATCGCGGTGGCCGACCCCAGCCGCGGCTTGGTGCACGCCGCCCCGGTCGCGCAGTTTGCCGACGCCGTGTGGCAGCAGTGGCCGGTTGGCGGTTCTCCGTGGTCGCTGCTGTATGTCGCCGCCCGCGAAGAACTGTGGGTCGGGCACCTGCACCACGCCTGGGTCAACCGCATCGCCGCAGACGCCGCTGCGCCGGGCAAGCTTGTCGGCATCGACCACGCGTGCCGCAACGGCCTGGACGACGACGGCGACGGCTTTGTCGACCATGCCGACCGCGGCTGCGATGACCCCGACGACGACAGCGAGCGCGACGTCGAACTGGGCGCCGCGTGCACCAATGGCGTGGACGACGACAGCGACGGCCTGACCGATGGTGCCGACCTGCACTGCCAGGCCAGCGCCGGACTGGACGCATGCCGCAACGGCCTGGACGACGACGGCGACGGCAAGACCGACCTGGCGCAGGACGCCGGCTGCGCCAGCTGGTCTGACCCGAGCGAGTGGAGCGACAACCCGGGGTGCCAGGACGGCCTGGACAACGACGGCGACGGCAAGGTCGACGCCGCCGACCCCCAATGCGCCGCGGGCGACGAATGGGCGCGGCTCCCTGGCTTCGACAGCCTGCCGCTGCGGGCGGCACCGGCTTGCGCCAACGGCCTGGACGACGACGGCGACGGTGCGGTCGACGGGCAGGATGCGGCCTGCTGGAGTCGCGGCGGCCTGTCCGAACTTGGCCCGGCGTGGTCGCCCGCCGCCTCGTTGGCGATGACGGCCACCAGCCGGGTGCTCGCGGTGGCCCACCAGGGGCGGCGCGAAGTGCTTTTCATCGACACCGCGGCCGACGACGCCAAAGCGCTGCAGCGGCCGGTGCGCGGCGAAGCGACGCCGTTTCTGCGCACCTCGCGCCTGGACGAACGCGACGGGATGCTGGGGCTGGCGACCGGCAGCCGGCCGACGGCGCTGGTCGGCTATACCAAGAACCAGATGGGCCTGGTCGGCATCGCCACCAGCCCGGGTGGCTTGGCGGTTGCGCAGGTCGTCAGCACCACAGCTCCCACTGCACCGATCGCGATTGGGTGGACCGTGACCCCCACCGACACCCAATCTACTGTGAGCAAGCCGGTGCTGACCATCGACGGCAAGGCCCAAGACCTCGGCGGCGCCATTCCGCCGCGCTGGGCGAGCTTGGGGCCGCTGCGCACCGAGCAAAAGGCGGACGGCAAGTCATTCTTTGGCATCCAACCCAGCGCCAACAGCTACGAACACCGCTCGGAGCAATGGACGCTGGCCTACCGGGCGACCTTGCCCGGCTCCGAGTCGAATCGCGGGACCTGGGTCGGCGCCGCCAGGCTGCACGACCCCTATGCGGACTTCTGCGGCTTGGGGGTGGTGCCCGGCGACCGCATCGTGCTCGCGGCCAGTCCGGCGTGCGGCAGCGCGCAGTCCGTGCAGGTGCGCATCGCCGCGGTCGGCGCCGATACCTTGGACCTGGACCTGGCCAGTGCGCGCGCAGTGGTGCCGGTCACGGTCGCCAAGCAGTTCGACACCGATCTGGCTGACGCGGCGTCGGTGCAGGCCATTGCGGCGACCGTCCAGCAGGGCTGCTGGCGTCACGGTCACGTCAGCTACCACGTGGCGGCCGACGCCTGGCTGTTGTCGGGCAGCCGCACCGGTCTGCTCAGTCGCCGCGGTCGCCACGGTGCCAGCTGCCAGACCTTGCCCGCCCAAGAGTTGCTCGGTGCCCGGGTTGCCGATCCGCAGCTTCGGCGCGACGCCGCCGGCAAACCCTTGCGGCCGGCCAGTTGTCCGTACGCCGGTGGTGGTCTGGACCCCGCGTTTGAAGCCGCGCCCACCGACAATCCGGTGTTCGCGCACTTGCAGATCTTGCCCGGCTGTCGGTCGCGCGCGCTGCCCGACGGCAAGGTGGCGGTGCAAGTCTTGCCAAGTGTCGACGGTGCTTCGTGGGTGTTCAACCTGACAGCGGGCACGCGGCCGGTGACCGTGGCGATGGGGTCGGTCAACACGGCGCTGTTGGCGGGCAGCGCGCTGTCGTTCGTGTATGGGCTCGATGCCGGTTCGGGCGCGCTGTTTGTGGTCGATCCGACCGGGGTCAACAAGTCGGTGCGGATGGAGTAGGCGCTCCCCGCACGAGCCCGAATGGCGCGCTGCCGTTGTTGAATTCCCTGCGGACAGGCCCGAAACGGACTACTCTTCCGAGCCATCATCCGGCGCGCGCTTGGGTCGGTCACCCTTGGGCGCTTCGTCGCTGCGCGGTTCACGCTCGCCTTCGCCGCGGTCGCCCGCTCCCTCCCCGCCGCCGCTTTCGCCGCGGCCGGTCTCGCGCGGTTGGTCTTGCGGGTCTTCGCCGGCAGCTTCGCGACCGCGGCCTTCCGGCGGCGCCGGCGGCCGTTCGCCGCGGCCTGCGCCTTCTGGGGGAGGTGGTGGTGGCGGGCCTTCCGCCGGGCGCGCTTCTGCGGGTGGTGGATCGGCGGAGGGCGGTGGTTGCGCGGCAGCTGCCGGTTCCGGCACCGGTGGCGCGTCGGCGCGCACCGCCGGCTTGAACTCGACATTGGGTGGCGCGGCAGCGGCGGGTTCCGCACCCGGCGTCGGTTGATCGGATCCTGCGCCAGGGCTGTCTTTGGCTGGCATCGCCGGCCCTGGTTGACCCTCGGGTCGCGCACCGCCGGCCGCCTTGGTCCCGGTGGTGACCATCGGCAATTCCGGTTTGCACTGCGGGCGCAGCAGCGGACCAGTACAACCGATGCCAATAAAACCGTTGCGCTCAAAGGGCTTGAGCCGCGAGCCCGCCATCGACAACACCTTGGTCCACTTGGCGCGGTCGTCCACGGGGGCATCGGCAGCAGCCTCGGCTTTGTCGCCTGTCTTGTCCGCGGCGGCTTTGGCGTCCGCCGCCTTCTTCTTGGGGCTGTCTTGAAACTGAAACGCGAAATGCAGCTGAATGGTCGCTTGCTTGAAGCCGCCTTTGCCAGGCGGAATCAAGATGTGCGAGGTCTCCTCGGTCACCAGCTGCAGTTCATCGCCTTCGGCCTGCAGCGTTTCGATGTGCAGGACCGTCGCTTTTTCGGCGCCGCGCTGCGCGGCGAGGGCAGCGATGTTCTGCTTGAGGCCCATCTTGACCTTGAGCGTTAGCGTGCCAACCCCCAGGTCGGTCAACTTGAAGCCGCCCATCATCGACAGTTCGGGGGATTTGAGCACCGCGTCCGCCAGTTCCAGTTCGACGGCGCCAGTCAGGTCTTCAGTCGATCCGCCATAGTGGACCTGGGCCTTGCCGCCGATTTTGGCGTCCAGGTCGCCCAACAGCATCGTTTGCGGCCCGAGCGCGCGCCGACCGATGCCGAGATCGGCCAGCGCCAGGGCGTCGATCTGGCCAATCTCAAAGTCGATGACGTCGCCTTTCTTGACCAGTCGGCCATCCACCAGCTTGCCGTCGCCCGCTTCCAGGTCGAATTGCACATCGATGTTGCGGCCAAACAGCAGCGGCAGAATCGAGACTTTGGCGCGCACGACGTCGATCTTGAGCTCGACTTCGGGCAGCGCTGGCCCGATTGCGCCCCCTTCGCCCGGCTCGCCCGGTTTGCCCGGCAGGGTCAGCCGCAGACCGTCGATGCGCACCGACCCGAGTCCGCGCAACCGGATGTCGTCCATGTGCACTGGATAGCCCTGCTGGCGGGCCTGGCGGGCGACAAAGTTGCGCAGTTGGCGCGACGGAAAGGTCCACGGCAAACACAGGACCAGCGCAATCACAAAGAAAAGCGAGTAGCCACCATACTGCAGCCCGGCCAGCAGGCGCGGGTGGCGCAAAAGACGCTCCATCGGCCTACTCCTCCAACACGCCGTAGCGGAACTGGCCGATCTTGATGGTGGCTTGCATCTGATCGCGGGTGGGTCCGGTGCGCTGGACATCCACCGACAGGCCAAACATCGGTTCGGGATGGGTCTCGAGCTTGCTCATGAACAACAGCAGCGCCTCATCGGGCACATTTTGAAACACCGCGTCGATGGTGGACAAGAACACTTCCTTGCCGCCCTTCTTCTTCTGCTTTTTCTTGGGCGCGCCCTTCTTCTGTTTGGTCGTCAGCTCGGCCAGGACTTCGCTGGCATTGCTGAACTTAATGACGTCGGCCAGCTTTTCGCTGCTGGTCGCGCCCTCGGACTCGGGCACTTTCTTGTCGTACTTGATCTCTTTGGCGATGCCCAGCACGGTCGCCTGCAGCGGTTCCTTGCTCGCGCGCTCCAGTTGGTCCTGGACCGCCTTTTCTTCTTCGCGCAACCGCAAGTAGCGCGGACCGGCGGCGGCGATGTCGCTCAATGCCGCCTCGTTGTTGGCAACTTCTTCCTGCAGACCGCTGACCTTGCGCGACACCAGCACCGATACCGACAGCAGCGCCGCCAGCAGCAGCACCGCGCCGCCGCCAAACACGATCTTGCGTTCGCGGTCGCTCAACCGCTCCAGGTAGGCGCCAAGGCGCCCAAGCCGGCTCATCAACAGCATCAGTCTTCCTCGTCGTCGGCTTTCTTGGGCTCGGCCTTGTCCGCCTTGTCGCCTTTGCCGTCGGCCTTGGCGGGTTTGGCGGCCGCTTCGTCGGCCGGGCACGCAATCTCGAACTCGACCGTGAACTTGAACCAGTCGCGGTGGCGCTCAAAGGTAATCCGGTCGCTCGACGACTTGACCTTGCCAAAGCAGCGATGGCTATCGACGGCTTGTTGCAGGGCCAGCAGGGCGTCCTGCGTATCGGCGTCGCCGCGCAAGGTGCCGTGGTTGCGGTCGATTTGCACACTCGACAGCTCGATCTGGTGGCCATCTTTGCCCGGCGGCTTGGGATCGCCCTCGGCAGCCGGGGCGGCCGCTGGATCGCGCACGGCCCCTAGCACCGGCGCACCGCCGCCCATGGCGCCGGGCGTATCGCGACCGGCGGCTGGCATCGGCATGCGCTCGACCGGCGGCGCGCCCCCCATGTCGGGCAGGCCGCGAAAGGCCGGCGCTGGCATGGCGGGCACTTCGGGCGTCGAACCGGCCGGGGTGTCGGTGCGCGGCGGCGGTCGCACCGCCTCGCCCGGCGCCAGCATGCCCGGGTTGGGCGGTGGCACTTCTTCGGGCCCTCCCGGTGGCTTGTACTCCGGCGGCTCCGTCACCTTGTCCAAGATATTCGAGATGTCTTCCAGAGCCCGAAACGCGCTGATGTCTGGATAAAGGCCGCTGATGTCGACCGAGGGCGCGCGCTCCAGCTCTTTCTTGACCGCGTCGAAGTCTGATTGCGCCTTGCCGGTCAGTTGCTTGGACAGCGCCTGCAGGGTGGTCAGCTGTTGTTCCTGCTCGATGACCAGCGCCCGGTAGGCGAGCGAGCTTTGGATGCCGAGCAGGCACATCGCCACCACCACAAAGGCGGCCAGCTGCGGCAGGCGCTGGCGCAGCACCTTGTAGTCCCCTTCGTAGGCGAGATCGCCCTGCCGGAAGTCGACGTTGTGATCGCTTTCGGTATCGGCCGCCGCCAGCGCCAGCGCCACCGCCAGCGCGGCCCGATCGCCGACGTGGCGGGCTTCGGCAATCCGGACGTCGGGCATGTCGCCCAAGCGCACGGCCTCGACCGGCAGATCAAACGCCCGCTGCAAGAATGCGTGCAGGCCGTTCAGCTGCGCCAGACCGCCGACCACCACCATGCGGTCGGGCCGGGTGCGCGCCTTCTTGGTCCAAGCCGACAGCGTCAGGCGCAATTCGCGCAAAAGCGGCTGCAAAGCCTGCTGGGTTGCCGTTGCCAGGCCCCGTTCACGGTCATCTTCTAGGGCCTCATCGGGCAAAAGTACGGCATGCTGGCGCCACAGGTCTTCGGCCGGCAGGTCAGTTTGCACCAGCTGCGCGTAGGCCTTGGCCACGGTCTGCCCGCCCACCGCAAAGCTGCGCAAGAATTGGGTGCGCCCGTTGCTGACGACGACCACCTCGCAGCGATCCGCGCCGACGTCGCACAACAGCGTCGTGCCTTCTTTGGCGGCCGGCATGCGCGCGACCAGCGCCGCGTAGCACAGCGACTGCAAACCCAAGTGGCGGGCTTCGATGCCCAGGTATTTGTAGGCGTCGAGCCAGCCCTCGACCTCGTCGCGCGCGGCCGCAACGGCCAGCACTTCGGTCTGGCCGCCCTTTTCGCCGGTGCGCACGAAATCGACCACCTGGTCGGCAATCGCGCTCGGGATGTGGTTTTCCAGTTCGAAGCCAACCGCTTCCGCAATCGCTTTGTCGTCTTTGAACGGAAAGCTGAGCGTGCGGTGCATCGCCAGCCGACCGGGCAGGGCCACCGCCACCTGATCGTCGGGCCGCAGGTTGCGGGCCAGCAGACGCCGAACGGCCGCACACTGGTCGGCCGACAGTGGCAGCTTGGGATGACTGTCTGCCTCGGCGCCGGTCGCAGGGCTGACCGGTTCTTCGTCGTAGCCGGCCAGCGCGGTCTGGCGCAGCGTCTTGTCGACGATGGCCAGGCGCACGCCGCGGGCGCCGATGTCCAGGCCAAGAATGCGGTGGGCCATCTAGTCTTCCCTCCAATACACGTAGCGCTGTGTGGTGGTGTCCAGCAGCGCCGTGATGCGTTTGGTCACCTTGCCGCTGGTGCCATACGCCTGGATCCGCACGATTTTTCCGCTGGTGCCCACATCGTCGAGCATGCGGCTTTGGTTGATCTGCAACACCTGGGCATAGTCGGCCGGCAGCACGGTGCCGAGCTTGTCAAAGAACTGCACGAACCGCCCCGGGTTGGCAAACGGCGGCGAAAACACCATTTTTTTCAGGGTCCGACACACTTCGATGTACTGGCCGGCGACGTTGACCGGCACAAACGCATTTTGCGCAAAGCCGCGCGCGCAGGCGATCTGTTCGTTGGCGGGGTTGGCGAGGTTCTTGCAAATCAGCGCCTTGATCACCTCGACCGGCGCGGTGTTCACGTTCAGTTTGTCGGTGTTGTAGACGGTCAGCTGGTCTTTGAGCTTGCACCACATCTTGTCGGTCATGCCGTCGACCAGGCGGACTTCTTCGGTGGTGTCGAACGCGGCGTCTTTGCTTTTGTAGGCGTGCTTGCGCATGTTGGCGCCTTCTGCGCCGGAGCCTTCCAGCAGCTTGCGGGTGGTCGGCTCGATGTCGGTCTTGACCGTGTCCTTGTCGGCCCAGTCGATGATGTTCAACGCCAGCTGCGCCATGTCCTTGTCGAGGTCGCCGATCTGGGTCACCGCCTCGTTGCGCTCCAACACCTTGTAGAGCGTGTCGAACACCGCTTGTTTGGTGTTGAGGTCGGTCACCCGGTTGATGTTGATGCGGCCGTCGTCGTCGCTGGACTGGCAGCCACAGGTGCCGCGCTTGAGGCCGACGGCAGGGTGGCCTTCCAAGTTGACCAGCTGCAGCCCCATCAGCGTCATTTCGCCCTTGCAGAAAGCGTTGACGAATTCGCAGGCGTAGTTGGCGGTATTGATGCTCGGCCGGCGTCCGCCCATCATGGTCGCGTACTTGGCGATGATCGACTCGATGATGTCGGTAGAGCCGATGACCAGCGCCGCCAACTCGACCGCCGCGCGCGCGTGCAGGTGCGCTTCGACTTCGGCTTCGACGTAGGTGGCGGTGCGCACCGCCACCCGCGAGGTGTAGGTGCACTCGAGCGAAAACAGCGTCAGGATCGCGATCGCGGCCATCACCAGGATCATGGCGACGCCGCGTTGGCGGTCCGACTCGCCGGCCGCCGCCGATCCGGTCGCACGCTGACCCGCAGCGAACGCATCGCGCAGGTCGGCTACCCAATTGGCAAGCAGCGCTCTCATGGCCGCGGTGCCCCCGGCTGCGCAGGCGGCGCACCCATGGCGCCCGGAACCTGAAAGTTGGCGGGCGTCTGGGCCGGCATCGCCGCATAGGGGTTGAGGGTGTTTTGAAACGCGACCGGCATTTGCACGCCGCCCAAGTCCAGCGGTTGCATGATGCGAATGCGCGTCTGGGTCTCAAACGTCAGCTCGCGGTCCTCGTCGGCTTGCAGGACCAGCGTCACCCGCACCCGCGCCGGCAGCCACTGGTCGCCCGGGCCGTGAGTGTCCTCTTTCTTGGCGCCGGCCAGCGCCTTGCCCAGCGCCACGTTGCCGGTCGCCGCCGCCACGCCGGAAGCGGCCGCCGCCTTGGCGCGCTCCTGCTCCAAGGCGTTGTCGATTTCGACCTTCCAGTCGCTCTGCCACGCTTCCTTGTCCATGTCCCAGTAGGCAAAGGTCAGCTTGCTCACATCCCAGGCCAGGATCTGCTTGCGCCCGCCTTTGTACGGCTGGTCGTCGATCACGGTCTTTTCGCGGCGCACCAGCACATTCTTGCCACTTTTGCTGTCGCGCTCGACTTTGTACTCGACCACCCCTTCGTCCGATTCGTCGACGCCGCGCATCATCCGGCGGTGACCCATGTAGGTAAAGGTCACGCTATTGGGTTTGCCCAGGAACACGGTCTTGGTGGTGCGCTTCTCGCCCTGGTGCTTGGACAGGTAGGCCATCGCCACTTCGCGCTCGATGCGGGTCAGCGCCACGCGGGCCGTGTGGTACAGGTCCTGGGTGGTCCGCGTATCGCGAATGCTGCCCATCAGCGCACTGGTCGACGTGGCCAGGATGATGCCCAGCATGGCGAGCAGCGCCACGGCGACCAAGATTTCGACCAGCGAAAAGGCACGGCGCGCGTTCATCACCGCCCCCCAGGCGGCGGCGGCCGCGTGCCTTGCGCCGGGCCGGCACCTCCGGTCGGGTCGAGGGCGCCCTCAATCTTTTCCTGCAACTTCATGGCCTTGATGGCCTCGGCCTCCTCCTGGCTCACGGCCGTCGTAAAGGTCTCCATCTCCAAAGTGCGGTTCTCGCCCTCGTCGTCCTTCCACTGCAAGCGCACCACCACCTTGCGGGTGCGGTCGCTGGCGCGCTTGAGCACGCGCGGCAGCAGTTCGCTGATCATCAGCCCCATCGACATCTGCAGGACGCTGATGTTGATGTCGCACAGCTGCAGCAGGTTCAAGCCGGCGTCGCCGCTCATCAGGATGACCGTCAAAAGCTGCATCAAATCGCCGCCCTTGGTCATGCCGGTCAGATCGAGCCCCGCGCTTGCGGCCTGATTGGCGGCATTGGACAGGTCGGCGGCCTTCTTGGGGCCGCCTTCGCCCGACAGCTTGTCCAGCGCGCCGGTTGCCGCCATGGTCTCTTGAGCTTTGGCCAGCAGCGTGTTGGCGTTGGTGGTCATGTCGCCAATGGCCGCGTCGTCCAGGTTGAGCCCCAGCACGTCGAACCGGCACTTGAACTGCTTGCTGTAGACCTTGGGCAGTTCGCAGTCCTTGTCGGTGACATCGTTGGTCGGAAAGCCGTCTTTGCGGTACTTCTCTTCAATGTCCAAGATGGTCCCGCGCAAAAGCAGCGCTGCCACGGTGCTGCGGTAGACGCGCTTGCCGTAGGCCGACGAGCTCGACGCCGCGCCGGTGATGATGGTCAGCGCAAAGGCGAGCACCGCCATCGCGACCATCACTTCGAGCAACGTGAAGCCGCCGCGGCGCATCTACTGAAGCTCCTTCTTGAATTCGCGGGCGATGTCGTCGAGATCGATGTCCTCGCCGCGAATCTTGGCGGTGCCCTGCATGGCGTCGACCTCGACGGTCGTGACGTCATCGTCGTCGGCTTTGACCTGGATCATCGCGTGTTCGGTGGTCCCGTTGGGAAAGAAGTACACGTAGGCCACGCCCGACTTGCTCGGCTCGGTCTGGTGGCTGGTCATCACCGCGGCGAACGCCAGGCCCTTGTCCATCTCGGTGCGCTGCAACAACAGGGACTTACTGGCCTCGAAGCCGCCGCTGTTGGCGGGCGGCCGCTCGCCCGCCGCTTTGGCGTCGCCGGCTTTGCTGGCTTTGCTGGCGTCGTCCGGTTCGTCTTGACCCGGCAGCAAGAACGCTTCGCACGGATCGTCGCTGGTCTGGGCCTCGCCCCACCACGCGCGGGCGTCGAAGTCGATGACCAGTCGCTGGTTCTTGCCGCTGATGACCGCCAGGTTGTACAGGTAGCGCACGGCGACTGCGATCTTGCCGGCTTCGGCGCTGGCCGAGGCCCCGCGGATGTTGTTGATCCCGGTGGCGACGGCGGCCGTGACAATGGCGATGATCGCCATGGTGGCGACCAATTCGATGAGCGTGAAGCCGGGCCGTGCTTTCACTTGCGGTCCCCGCTACTTGCCCTTGCCGCCGTAGCAAATGTCGTCTTCGGTGCCGGTGCGCTTGTCCGCGCCGCCCGAGCACAGCGAAAACGAGTCGCCGCTCGACTGGTACGTCAGCTCTTTCTTCCACGGGTCCTTGATGTTCTCGGCTTTGAGCTTGGCGTTCTTGCCTTCGGTCAGCTCCTGCAAGCTCGCCGGGTACTCGCCTTTCTTGGCCTCCCACGCTTCGATGATCTGGCCGACGTTGGCGACCTGCGACTTGCAGACGTCTTCTTTGGCCTCGCCGAGCGCGCCAAAAACGCCATAGGCGAGCGCCGAGCCGAGCACGCCGATAATGACGATGACGACCATGATTTCGATGAGCGTCATGCCGCGCTGCGCGCGCCGGCCCTGCCGACGCTGCGAAAGAACCAGTTGCACCTGCCGGGCGATCCGGCCAAAAAACGCTTTCATCCTAGCCTCCTTGCTGCACTGCTTGGGTCAACTTCATCATGGGGAGCAGGATCGCGGCGACCAGAAAGCCGACGACAATGCCCATGAACACGATCATCAAGGGTTCCAGCAGGCTGGTCAGCGCCTGCACCCGGGTATCGACCTGGTTTTCGTAGCTCTCGGACACGTTGCGGAGCATGTCTTCGAGTTCGCCCGACTTTTCGCCGATCGCCACCATGTGCACGACCATCGGTGGAAAGTGCCCGGATCGCTTGAGCGGCCCGGCGATGTTGTCGCCTTCGCGGATCGCGTTGCGCGCCTCGGCCACCACCTTGGCCAGGATGCGGTTGGCGACCACGTTCTCGACGATTTCCATCGCGGTCAGCAGCGGCACGCCAGAGCTCAGCAACGTCGACAGCGTGCGCGAAAACCGCGCAATCGCCATCTTGCGCAAAAGGTCCCCAAGTACGGGCACCTTGAGCACCGTGCGGTCAAAGGTGTCGGCGCCCGTCTCGCTCTTCTTCCAGCGCAGGAAGGCCCGCCACGCCACCACCGCCGCCAGCACGCCCGCCCACCAGAAATGCGTCATCGCCGTCGACAGGCCAATGAGCACCTTGGTGATGAGCGGCAGATCGGCGCCCATGTCGGTGAACATGCTGGTAATGGTCGGCACCACGAACACCATCATGCCGGTGACGATGACAAGCGAGATGCACAGCATGATGAGCGGGTAGGTCAGCGCGCCAATCAGCTTGTTGCGCAGCTTGACCTGGCTTTCGGTGAACTCGGCCAGCCGCTGCAACACCACGTCGAGGTTGCCCGCCGACTCGCCGGCGCGCACCATGTTGAAATAGGTGTTCTCAAAGACATTTTCGTGAATCGACAGCGCGCGCCAAAATGGCGCACCTTCATTGACGTCGGTGCGCACCTGCGCCAGCACCCGCTTGAGCTTGGGGTTCTCGATTTGCTCGACTACCGCCCCCAAGGCTTCCACCAGCGGCACCGAAGCCTTGAGCAGCGTAGCCAGCTGCCGGGTCATCTCGCTGATGTCCTGCGGCGAAATCGAGGTCAGCAGCTCGCCGAAATCGACTTCGCGCGAACCCTGCTTCTGCTCGACGCCGGCCTTGACCTTCTGGCCTTTGCCACCCTTGGCCGCCGCTTCGCGGTACTCGGTCAGAAACACCTTGTCGCGGCGCAGCGCAGCCTTGAGCGCGCGCACGCCGTCGACGTCGAGCACGCCCTTGATGGTCTTGCCCGCGGCGTCTTTGCCGGTGTACTCGAAGACGGGCATTGGCTACTCGGCCTCGTCCTGGTTGGCGATGCGCATCACTTCTTCGACGGTGGTCTTGCCCCCCATGCATTTGATGGCGCCGTCGGCGAGCAGCGTCTGCATGCCCTGGGCGACTGCGGCCCGCTTGATGGCACCGGCGTCGGCGCGGCTGACCACCAGCCGCTTGATTTCTTCCGTCGGAATCAGCAGTTCGTGCAGACCTGAGCGACCCGCGTAGCCCGACATCGAGCACTGCGGGCAGCCCTTGGCGCGAAAGAAGGTCGCCGTCGCCAGCCGCGGATCGCCCTTTTCCAGGCCCAGCTGTTCCAGTTCGAGGGCAGTCGGGATGTGCGGCAGCCGGCAGTCCTTGCACAGGGTCCGAATCAGCCGCTGCGCCAGGATGCCGGCAATCGAACTGGACAGCAGGAACGGCTCGACCCCCATGTCGATCATGCGGGTAAAGGTCGACGCCGCGTCGTTGGTGTGCACGGTGCTCAGCACCAGGTGGCCGGTCAGCGCCGCCTGCACCGCAATTTCCGCCGTCTCCAGGTCGCGAATTTCGCCGACCAGCACCACATCGGGATCCTGGCGCAGCGTGGCGCGCAGGCCGCGGGCAAAGGTGAACTCGATCTTGGGGTTGACCTGCATCTGGCCGATGCCTTCGAGCTGGTATTCGACCGGGTCCTCGATGGTCAAGATGTTGATGTCGGGCTTGTTGATGGTCATCAGCGCCGAATACAGCGTGGTGGTCTTGCCCGAGCCGGTCGGGCCGGTGCACAAGAAGATGCCATTGGGCCGGTGCACCAGTTCATCGATTTTCAGCCGCACCTCGTCGCGCATGCCCAGGACCTTCAGATCCAAGGTGGTGCTGGTCTTGTCGAGCAAGCGCATCACGATCCGCTCGCCGTGTGCGGTCGGGATCGTGCTCAAGCGCAGGTCGATGTCGCGGCCGGCGACCTTGATGCGGATGCGACCGTCTTGCGGCAGGCGCTTTTCTGCGATGTTCAGCCCGCCCATGATCTTGACGCGGCTGGTGATCGACGGCTGGAATTTCTTGCTGGTCTTGACCACTTCCTTGAGCACGCCGTCTTTGCGAAAGCGCACCACCACGTACTTTTCCATCGGCTCGATGTGGATGTCGCTCGCCTTCTCCTTGGCAGCCTGGTTGAGCACGCTGTTGACCAGGCGGATGATCGGCGCCTCGTCGTCCTCGTCCAGGATGTCCTTGGCGGCATCCTCCAGTTCCATCGCGATGTCGGCCACGCCCGACTCGCCCTTCTCCATGTCGTCGACCACCTGATCGGCGCGCGCCCGGCGGTCAAAGCTGTAGTTGATGGCGGCGTTGACGACTTCGGCCGGCACCAGGATCGGCTCAATCCGCGCGCCGCCGAAAAGCACCGCCAGGTCGTCCAAGGCGCCAAGCGCCATCGGGTTGGCGAGCGCGACGGTCAGCACGCCGTCGGCTTTGGCGATCGGCAATAGCTCCGCCTCGCGGGCATAGGCAATGCTGAGCGGGCCCACCAGCGACGGGTCGATGCGGTCCTCGTCGATCTTGGCCTGCACGGGCATGTCCAACTGCGCGCCCAGCGCTTCGAGCACCTGCAGCCGGGTCGCCGACCCTTGCTGGACCAGCAGTTCACCGACCAGGCCGCCGCGGTCGGCCTGGACCAGCAGCGCCGACTGCACCTGCTCGTCGGTGCAGTAGCCCTTGCTTATCAGGATCTTGCCAATGGGTCGGGGGTCAATCATCTCAGGTTCGTCGGCCTTGTCGGGCGGGTCTGGGGTGCGTTGCTACTTCTTCTTGGGTGCCGGCTTGGCTGGCGCGGCTGGTCCCTTGGCCGCGGGCGCCTTGGCGGGCGGCCCGAGCGCTGGCTTGGAAGCCGGCGCGGGCGCTCCCGCTGGCGTGCCATCCTCAGGCAGGTCGATGACTTCGACCGCTGGCCCGCCGTCGTCCTCGGCGTCCTCGTCCTTGGCTGCGGCTCCCTTCCTGTCGCCTGTTTTTCCCGACTTGTCGGCCTTGGCCGGATCGAACTCCAAGTCGTGGCTGTCGGGCGCGCCGACCTTGTCGACGTCCTGGTTGTCGTAGTAGGCCTTCTCCAGCAGCTTGCGCTGGTTGGCCGACTTCTCGACCGCCTGGAAGACCGTCTCCAAATAGCCCTTCTTTTTTCCAAAGTTGACCCGGCCCTGGTACTCCTTCTGCTTGGTCGCCAGTTCGTCGGCAAACTGGCGGATCTGCTCCATCTTGGTCTCGTGCATCTTCTCCAAGTCGCTCGGGTCCTTGATGATGTGCGGCACCACGATGAGCAGCAGGTTCTTCTTTTCGATGAGCTTGGTGCTTTTGCGGAAAAGCATCCCGATGAGCGGCAGGTCGCCGAGCACCGGCACCTTGGCCACGCCGGTGGTCTCGCGGTCGGTAATCAGGCCGCCAATCACGATCGGCTGCTGGTCGCGCACCACCACGGTATTGGTGACCTTGCGCTTGCTGGTGGTCGGCCCCAGGTTGGGATCGATGCCTTCGACCTCGTCCAACTGCTGGTCGATCTTGAGCTTGATGTAGTCCGACTCGTTGATTTGCGGGGTGATCTTGAGCGTGAGGTCCACGTCCAAGAACTGCACCATGCCGCCGCCGAGCGCGCCGCCGAGCGCTCCCAAGCCGCCGAGCGCACCCAGACCGCCGAGCGCGCCGCCGCCCAAGCCGCCCAAGCCGCCGAGCGCGCCAAGGCCACCCAGTCCGCCCATCGTCTGCGACCGATACGGTACCTTGCGGCCGACCGTAATCTCGGCGTCCTCGTTGTTCAGCGTCAGGATGTGCGGCGTGCTCAGCACGTTGACGTCGCTGTTTTCTTGAATCGCCTGCACCAGAAAGCCAAACGCCGGAATCGACAGCGTCACGCCCGCCGGCACTGCCGAGGTGCCGGTGTTGCCGGCGTTGACCTGCAAAAGCGGCCCCTGCAGACCGGCGGCGAACCCGCCCGAATTCAACTGCTCCAGCGAGACGCCCGACATGCCGAGGCCACCCAAGCCAAACAGCAGCGGCACTTCGCTGCCGCCAATGTCAAAGGTGGTGCCAGCCGAACCGGCAATCTGGGTCTTGCGCTTCTTGCTGGTCGAAATCTCCATGACCACCGCTTCGACGTAGACCTGCTTGCGGCGGCGATCGAGCTCGGCGATGACCTTTTGCAGGCTCAGGTAGTCTTTGAGCGACGACTCGATGACCAGCGAGTTGCTGGCCTTGTGCGCGGTGATCTTGACCTCGCCCTCAAACAAGGTCGCCGCGCCGCCGCCCCCCTTGGCACCGCCCTTTTGGCCCTTGCCGCCTTTTTGCTGCTTGCCGCCGCCCTGGGTCAGCGAACTCAAGGTGCTCGACACATCTTCGGCGTCGGCGTTTTCCAGGTGGTGGATGTGGATGGCGCCCTCGCCCGGAATCGGCACGTCGAGCTTGCGGATGAGCGCGTCCACCTTGAGGTAATTGCTGCGGGTGGCAATCAGAATCAGCTGGTTGCTGCGGTCATCGGCGATGGCCTTGGTCAAGGTGACCTTGGCCGAAGCGCCCGCCTGGGGCGCCGGCGCGCCACGGCCGCCGCCACCGCCTTCGCCAAACACGCCGTTGATTTTCTCAAGCAGTTCCGAGGCGTCCATGTGCTGGACCGGCCGGATGAAGATCTTGTCGGAGCCAAGCGGGACATCGACTTCCGCCAGCAACTTCAAGATGGTGCGGATGTTGGTGCCCACGTCGGTGACGACAATCGTGTTGGTGGGCGCGTAGATGAACAGGTCGCCAGTCTTGCTCTTGAATTTTGCGAGGATCGGCTCGGCATCCTTGGCGTCGATGTGTTTGAGGCGAATCAGGCGGGTCACGATGTTGTCTTCGTCGGGCACCGCGCTTTTGGGCCCGTAGATGTCCGCGCCGCTCGAGCGGGCATCGGGGGTATCGACGATGTGGTAGAACGCGCCCTTCTTGGTAATCGTCAGGCCGTTGACCGCCAGACTCGACAGAAACGCGCGGTACGCCTCGTAGACGCTGACCTTTTGCGGCGACAGGATGGTGACCTTGCCGCCGCGCTTCTGGCTGGCGACCACAAAGTTGCGCTCCATCCAGCAGCTCATCAGCTTGGTCACGGTCTCAAGCGGCGCCTCTTGGAAGTCGATGGTCACTTTGACGTGCAGCGGCAACTTCTTGCACTTGACCTCGGTGAAATTGTTCTTGATCGACATTACGTCGTCGAGCTTGTCGAGCGCCTTGTCGCCGGCACCTGCGCCAGCGGTGGGCGGTGCCGCGGGTGCCGCAGGGTCGGGCGCGCGGCCGGCCGCGGGCGCGGCGTCCGGCGGGCTGGCGGCCGGATCGGCCTTGCGGCTCGCCGCTGCCGGATCAAACGCGGGGTCGAGCTTGGCGCCGCCCTTGCGCTTGACCACGCCGCTGCCGCCGCCGCCGGCCTTGATGGCGCCGTCTTTGCCTTTCTTGCGGATCTTGCCGGCGCCGCCTGCCACCGGAATGGCCTTTTCGGCATCGCCCGCTGGCGCTTCCTGGGCACCCGCAGGCAACGCGAGCAGCGCGGCGAGCGTCGCTAGCAAGATGCGACCGGTCAGGTGGGAGGTTCTGTGGGTCATGAAATGACAACCTTGCATTGGCAATGGGTTGGCGCGCCTACTTGATGGTGTAGCGCAGGGTCTTGGGCTGGCCGTCGCGCTCGATGAGCACGGTGACGCGCGCCTTGTTCTTGAGCGCTTCGTACAGCGCCAGCGCCTTGTTGGGGCTGTCGATGCGCTCGCCGTTGATGGCCTGGACGATGTCGCCGTTGACAAAGCCGATGTCTTTGAAAAGGCTCTCGCCGCCCATGCCGATCATGCGAAAGCCTTCGTACTTTCCGGCCTTGTAGTTGGGCACCACCCTGACCTGGGTGCCGAGCTGCGTCACATCCTTGAGCTTGTCGTTGACGTGGGCGCGGTCGAGGTTGTAGGCGCCTTCCGCCACCTTCTTGACCCCGGCGACCGCATCGGCTTCTGGCGCGGCGCGCGCAGCCGGCGTCGGCGGTGGGGTCGGCCGGTCAGGCGAAGGCGGCCGCCCGCCCGGGTTTGCGGCATCTGCCCCAGCCGTGGCCTGGCCGCCCTCGCCTTGGAACATGCAGGCCTTGGTGAGCTTACTGCCCTCGTTGAGCACGAGGCAGGTGCGGCGGATCATCTCGACCTTGGCCTTGCCGTCGAGCAGTTCCGTGCCCACGCTCACGATTTTCTGGTTCTGGCGGTCCACCTCGACGCTGGCGCTCGACCACGTTTCGGGAGTGACCACCAGCGTACCCATCAGTTTGATCGGCAGCGTGGTCGGCTCGTAGGACGGTTCGGGCGGGGCACCGGGTGCCGGTTCTTCGGGCTTTTCCTCTTCGACCGGCTCTTCTGGCGGCGGCGGCGGTTCTTCCAGCAGGAACATCGACCGACCCGCCATCACCGCGCCGGACTCGGTGCGCAACCGGCCGTCGCGCAAACGCTTGGACAGCGGCGACTCGCCGGCGGCGGCCGCGACCTGCACTTTGTCGTCGCCGCGCGACGCCTTGGCCAATTGCACGCCGACAATGGCGCCAATCGTGCCGGCACCCAAGTAGCCGAGCACACCCAAGCCCACCAGTACCACGGCCCAGAAATGGCGTTTGAGCAGCGCTTCCATGTTCCCGCCGCGCGCCGCTTGCGCGCTGTGGCTCGTCCCCGCGGTCCAGCCGCCGCACCAATGCGGAGGCCGTCACCCACATTCCGCAAGCAAAGGGCGTGCCAGATCGCCGGATCGCAAGCGCCTTGAAATACTGTGTTTTATCGAAATGGTCCTGCGGCGCGCGCGTGTGGCTGTCAGCGATCGCCGTGGCGCAGCAGGCCCGCGTGCCAAATTGGCAAGGGCGTCACGAACCGGCGCGCGCGGCCAGCGCCAGCGCATCCATCGACCACGCCACCGCGACGTGGATGGTCACGCCGCCCCAGATGCTTTTGGTGTCCATCGCCAGCAGGCCCAGCACCATCCCGGCCACAATCGAGCCGACGCACTCGGGCAGGGGCTTGCCGTAGTGCAACATGCAGTAGGGCATCGCCATCGCCAGCACCGCCGACGCGCCCATTTCGGCCGACAGTCCGCGCAAGATGAAGCCGCGGAAAAAGAACTCCAACGCCAGGAACTGCAGGCCGTAGCCGACCTCCCAGGCGAGTTGGTCGGCCCAACCCCGGCCCGCGTAGAACGGGTACTGCAGCTGAAAATCGGGCTGGCGCGCGGCCACGGCGACGACCAGGCCGACCGGCAGGAACAGCAGCGCATACACCGGCAAGTGGCGCAGATAGCCCTCGGGCACCAGGAACGCCTCGCGCAACGGCAGCCGAAACAGCGCGCTCCACACCACGGCGGGCACTGCCACGTACACGGCGATGCAGCCGGTGATCCAGGTCAGGTGCACCCACAGCGATTCGTGGCGTTGCGCCCAGCCTTGCCATGCAGGCACCAGATGGCCGACGACTTGCACAAAGGCCCGGCCCAGTTGCGACTGCACGTCGCTGTCCATGACCACGTAGCGCAGCGCCACCAGCATGCAGCACGCGGTAGCGGCGGTGACCAGCGCGGCTTGACGGGCAGTCAGCGCGCCGACGTGCGACTGGCCTTTGAAAGCGGCGTCGACGCGATCCCACGGGGCCACGGCGGCGCGGTGCCAGATTTGGGCGAGGGTGGTCACGGACAAGCGAGCCGGTGGCCAGCGCGGCCGGACGCGTGGTAGCGCAGTTGCGGGTCAGGTGTCCAATTGGCGGGCGCGGCGAGCCAAGCGTAGCGTCAACGCCGCCGCGCAACGCCATCGCGCTACGGCTCGCTGGGTTCCAATGGTAGCACCGCTATGCCTGCGGCCAGCGCCACCACCGCAAGCTGTTCCACTAGGGCTGCGAAACAATGTGCCTTTGTCGCATTTCCGGAATTGAAGCTGGCGGTCCCACCTCGCGCCCAGACTATAATCGCTCTTGAACGCTGACATTTGCGGCTTTTCGCGCGGCGGCAATCGCGCTGCGCAATTCCTCGAATACCGGACGAGCGTTCGGGATTGGCAGAGACAGTTTTGGCGTCGACTTGTCCGACGATGTCAGCACGATGGTGCCGACGCCCCAGCGAGATTGGTATTGCATGTCCTGGATCCGAAAGAGGTCTAAGAGATCGACCCGCTTGTTGAAAATGCCGCTCTCCATCACCACTTGCTGCGAGGTCACGCGATACCGCCGACTACGGTGGTTGACGATGTCCCGCAGTAGCAAAAACACACCAATGCACACCACGCACAGCGCCAAATCCCACACCAGTTGCATGAACGGCAAGTGCCCCGGCCCATCGTAGAGTATGCGCTCGCCTTGCGGTTCTGACTGCTCGCGGTTGCAGTAGCGGCACACATTCGCGCTTGGCTTGATCGCCTCGCCGCAGTGCCGGCACGGCTTGGAATCTGCCGACGCATTCGTCTCGTCCACTGGAGCCTCCTTTGCTGGCCGCACCGGGCGGCGCATGTTTCGTTATACGAAACTAGCAAACCACAAGTTCAACGTAGCGTCAACGCATGCCGTTGCGCCGCTCAGACCCTGAACTGGCTCGTACCGTTGGCCACAGGATTCGCTTTCTCAGAGAAGAGTCTGGAATTACGCAGGAAAAGCTTGCGTGGGACTGCGAATTGTCCAAGGGCTATCTGAGCCGGGTTGAAGCCGGTAAGCACACGCCGTCGCTGGAGGCAATGCAGCGCCTCGCAAACCGGCTTGCCTGTGAAGTTGCAGATTTCGTTTCGTGTCTGCGGTCGTCTCCGCGCCTAGTCGAGTTCGAGCAGGCGCGTATTCGCCAGCGGCGAGTGCAATAGCGCCGTAGCTGCGGCGCGTCTCGCTATGATCGCGCGCTCACGCCGCAGGCCCAACCTGGTCAAATTCCGCGCGCACTGCAACCAGGCCCGCGACCAGATCGCGTCCGCGACCAAAGCCCCGTTGGACGATGAGTGCGCACGACTGCTCAGCAATCGCCCACTGCCTGTCGTCGCAGACGGCAACGAGCGACGCCAGATCGGACCGGTCATTGGGCCGGCGGCGGTCGTCGCGCGACAGGACCTTGAGAGCCAGCAGATGGCCGACTGCCGCCACCGGCAGCCTATGGCCGACGATAACCTCCACCGCTGTACTGCCATCGACGATTTCCGGCTCGATTCCGGAACTTGCAAACAAAAAGTCTGCCTTGCCCAAGTCCGGCCGAACCAATCGGGCCGTCGCCAGCCGCCCTGTGTCGGTCTGTTCAATAAGGGCGCTCAACTGCCAGCCGTCGGCCAGCGCGGTGTGGATGATGCGCTCAGCCTGGGCATCGTTTTGCACAGCGACCGCCAAGTCCGCGTCGGCAGTGAACCTGGGCGTGCTGCGCACCGAGACTGCGATCCCCCCGACCAGTGCCCAGCGCGCGTTGGTGGTCGCAAGGATCCGCGCTGCCCCAACTACCGCCTCGATCGGCTTCACTACGCCGCCCGCCGCTCGCCACGCAAGAAAGCGTCAACTGCAAGCATGCGAAAGCCGCGCGGAACTTCCCCGTCAAGACCGGCCCCCGCCAGCCACTCCAAGAAACGCCGAGGCGCCTGTTCAGTTCCGAATTCGCGCACAAACCGTTGACGTTGCATGGCCAGACCGAATTCTTGCAGGTCGAACGCCTCACGTAGTTTGTCGGCAGCGCTTTCTTGCGCTAACGGCGTTATCGGCAAATCGCGCATGGCAACAACTCAATCCGGCGCCTGGGCGCCACTGCGCGCCATTGTAACACGCGCGGCGCCGCAGCCCATGCGCTCGCGCGCTACTGCGTCCCCGCCGACCGCACCGGCTCGGTCTTGAGTTCGGCCAGCGCCACCGCATCGTCGTGCGCGGTCGGCATCGAAAGCCGCACGTGGTGGTGGGCATCGTGACCGGGCACCACCTGGACCACGTGTTGCCACAGCTCACTTTGGCGGTGCTCCTTGGACAGCCGCTTGTTCATGAAATGGCGAACATGCTTGCCGACAAAGATGCCTTCGACCGGCGAGCCCAACTGCTGGGCGGTCTCGGTCAGAATTTCCATCCAGCGGTAGGTAGCGGCAACGTCGAGCTTTTTGAGCCGCACGTGGCTCATGCCGCGGTTGTCCACCGTGACAAACCCCAGATCGGCATCGCGGCCACCGGCGTGGCTCATGTGGCCGGCCTCGTGCAGCATCTTCCAGTGGTCCCAGCCTGCGACTGCGCCAGACGGGTCGCGCAACGGCCGCCAGCGGGTTTCGCCGGCAAAACTCTCGGGCTTACCCGGCTTCCACGCCGACAAGCGCGCTTCGACCAGCGAATTCCAGTCGGGTGCACCGACGATCGCGCGGGCGCCAATCCAGTGCAGCTGCAGACCTTTGCGCTTGTCCACGCGTTGCTGCAGCCAGCCGACCACTTCCTGGCCCCGGCTCGCATCCCAGGTCCGAACCGCTTGGTGGCGAACCAACTCGCCGTGGGCTAGCAGCCGCTCGACGGTCGCCTGCATCCGGGCGATTTGGCGGCTGGCCGCGCGGGCTTTCTTGGGCGGCGCAACCTGAACGAAGCGGCGGGTGGCGATACGCAATTGGCCAGCGGGTTCCGGCACGCTCGGATCCGCCACGCCCAGGATGCGGGTCTCGACCAGGACCCGGTCGGTCGGCGCATCGAAGCGCTCGGACTCACTTGGAAAATCTGCGGCAGTCGCCCATTGCAGCACCATCGGCTCACCCAGCACCCGCCGAGCGGCGCGCA
>CAXRHS010000496.1:0-6199 GCA_964230235.1 Myxococcota bacterium | reverse complement strand
CTGCCTTGCTATTGCGTGGGCCACGAGCTCACCCGATGCGGGATTCGCCGTGGCGGGCCGCCAGACATGGGTATTTCCGGCGCCCCTGTTAGCGACGTGAGCGCCTAATCCACTACGTCCACCGGCCCGTGGTCGTCGCAGTGGTCGCCGTGCTGGTGGTGCAGGCGGCCGCCGACCAGGTAGTCGTGGTGGCCGGCGTGGGCAATGCGCGGATGACCGCAGCCCGGGCCATGGACATGGCCCTGCGCGACCGTGCAGCCTGCGTGGTCGTGACCGTGGACGTGGTCATGGGCGTGGGCGTGGCCGTGGTCGTGCCCGTGGTCAGGGTCGTGGTCGTGGTCGTGACCGTGACCTACGGCGGTGTCGCCTTGCAGTTGGTGGACCTCGCTGCCGTCGCCGCCCGGGTGCTGCAGCTGACCATCGGCGAGGTAATCGACGTGGTCGCCGTGCCGAATCGCGACGTGACCGCAGCCCGGTCCGTGGATGTGGCCGCCCTTGTGGGCGCTGCGGTTGTGCTGCCACTCCAGCGCCTTGCCGGCCAGCCACGCCACGGCAAGCAAGACCGCAGCGGTCAGGGTCTGCGCTGCGCCAACTGGCAGCTTCCACAAGAACGCCGCGACATACCCCGCGAAGCCGGCGAGCGCGCCGATGCCAGTGGCCCACAGCACCGCGTAGCCGACATTGGGCGCCAACCGCAAGGCGGCAAGCGGCGGCAGCACCGTGAACGCGAACACCGGCAGTGCACCTAGAATGCGCGTGCCGAACGACACCGCCAACGCGAGCGACCCCATCAGAAGCAGGCCGAGCAAGCGCACCGGCAAGCCGCGCACGCGGGCGCCATTTTCGTCGACGGCGACCTGCACGAAACCGCGCAGACCGACCAGGTGCACCAGGCCCAAAAGACCGACCGTCCACGCCAACGCGCGCAAGTCGTCGGGCGAGACGGCGACGGCGGAACCGAACAGGATCGTCTCAATATCTTGGACTTCCTGGACAATGCGCGTGCCGACCGCCAGCGTGCCGGCGGCGCCGATGAGGTACACGCCGCCCAGCCAGCCGTCGCGCCGGCCCTTGAGCCCGGCCTCGCCGCTCGCCATCAGCGTCGCCGCCAGCGCACTGGCCAGCCCGGCGCCGATGGTCGGTGTCGCCAGACCAGCCGGCACGCCCAGGTGGATCTGGGCGAACCACGCGCCCGCCACGCCCAAGCCTGCCGCCTGCGCCAGCGCCGCCGACAGGAACACCATGCGGCGAACGACGACGTAGACGCCCAAAGCGCCCAGCAGCGCGCCGGCCAGCGCCCCCGCCAGCGCCGGGTCGGCAAACAGCTCCCAGGCCGCAAAGAAATCGCGCAGCGTCGGTGCGGCTTCAGGCGGCATGGGGCGTCCCCAGGTGTTCCGCCACGCCGCGGCCAAACCGCTCGACAAACGCCGATCCGCGCACCACGTCGCGGACCACCCCGACATCGACCGCAGCCTGGTCCTTGTCGACGAAAAGCGCATGGGTGGCAAACCGCGCCAGCACCCCAAGGTTGTGGCCCACCACCATCACGCCGAGGTCGCGGCGGCGGCGCAGGTCATCCAATAGCGCGAAAATGCTGCGTTCGGCGTGCACATCCATTGCGCTCGTCGGCTCGTCCAAGACCAGCAACTGCGGATTGCCGGCGAGCGCCTGCGCCATCAGCACACGCTGCTTCTGGCCTTCGGACAGGTGAGTCCACGGTTCGCGGATGAGCGCCCGAATGTGGGTGTCGCCGAGCGCATCGTCGATGGCCGCGCGGTGTTTCCAGGTCCAAGCTGGGTTCAAGAACGACCAGTCGCGTTCGACGCCAGCGCGCACCATGTCGATGACGCGGGCTGGAATCGCCGGGTCGATTTCGCTGCGCTGGGGCACGTAGCCAAGCGTTGACGCTGCGCATTGGAATTCGCCGGCCACCGGCGGCAATAGCCCGAGCACGGTCTTGAGCACGGTGGACTTGCCGCTGCCATTGGGCCCGAACACCGCCCACAGCTCGCGCGGCCGCACCTGCAGCGTAATCGGCGGCAGCATCGCTTTTTGACCGTAGCCGACCGCGAGCCCCTGGCACAAGACCAGCGGCGGGACGGCGGCGGGGTTTGCAGCGACAGGTTCCGTTGCTATGGCCATTGGTTGCAGAGCGACGCGCGCGGCGACAATTGCGCCCGAGCGGCGGCCGCGCCAAGATAGTGTGCCAGCCTGACACGCTGTGCAGCGCTTGACAAGGCGGCCAGGGGGCCGCGGAAACGAATCGATGACCGTATATGCCCGGATTGGTGCCCTGGTCGCTGCGCTGGCGGCCCTGCCCCTCGCCGCAAGCGCCGCGCCCCCCGCACCGCCGCCGCAGCCTGCCGCACCGGTGCCAGCCGTGCGCCAACAGGGCAACCTGCGCCTGGACGGTGTCCCGGAAACGCCGTCGGATCTGGTGGCGCGGGCTTTGCAGTTCAGCAACGCCCGGCCGCTGCGCCTGACCGGTTGGCTGCCGGACGGCCGCGGCCTGCTGGTGGCCACCCGCTTTGGCGAGACCAATCAGCTGCACCATGTTGCCCAGCCGATGGGGATGCGCGCCCAGTGGACCTTTGGCCAGGAACCGGTGGCGTTTGCGGCCATCCGCCCGCTGACCGGGCCTGTCGCCGGCCCGCAGGGCGAAGCGAGCGCCGAACTCGTCGTCGGCATCGACAAAGGCGGCAGCGAGTTCTACCAGCTGTTTCACTTCCAGCGCGCGGACGGCAAGCTGGTCCAGCTGACCGACGGCAAGGCCCGCCACGAGTCGCCGCAGTGGTCGCGCGACGGCAAACAACTGGCGTTTGTCGGCACCGGGCGCAACGGCAAGGACTTTGACCTGTACCTGTGGGCGCCGGGCAGCGACCGGGACCAGCCACCCGCCCCCAAGCTGGTCAAGGAACTGGCGGGCAACTGGCGCGTCACGGACTGGTCGCCGGACCACCAGAAGGTGCTGCTGCTGCACTTCTTGTCGATTGAAGAAGCTGAGGTCTTTGAGTGCACCCTGGCGACCGGCGAACTGCGGGCCATCCGCGCCGACAAGGCCGGCAAAAAGGCCGCCTACGGGGCGGCGCGCTATGGCGAAAGCGGCGTGGTGTGGCTGCTGACCGGTGTGGACGCCGAGTTTCAGCGGTTGGTGCGGGTAGCGGCCGACGGCACGGCGACCGCGGTCACCGCCAATATTGCCTGGAAGGTCGAGGAGTTCGACGTCTCGGACGACGGCCGGCGGGTCGCGCTGCACGTCAACGAGGACGGCTGGGCGCGCCTGTATGTGCTGGACGACAAGCTGCGACCGGTGCTGGTGCCGGGGCTGCCCGATGGCGTGCTGTCGGGCATGCAATGGCGACCGGACAGCAAAGCGCTGGCGGTGTCGCTGACCGGCGCCAGCACCCCGGGCGACGTCTGGGTGGCCAGTTGGGAATCGGACAAGAAGCCGCCGACGGTGGCCCGCTGGACGCAGACCGAAACCGGCGGCCTGCCGCCGCAGCTGTTTGTCGCGCCCAAGCTCGTGCGCTACCCGACCTTTGACATGGCTGGCGGCAAGCGTCGCCAGATTCCGTGCTTTGTCTACAAGCCCGAAGGCAAAGGTCCGTTCGCCACCGTCATCCACATCCACGGCGGTCCCGAAGGGCAGGCGCGGCCGTGGTTCGATCCGGCGATCCAGTTCTGGGTCAAAGAGCTCGGCATCGCGGTGCTGGTCCCCAACGTGCGCGGTAGCGATGGCTATGGCAAGTCGTTTCTCGAACTGGACAACGGCAAGCGCCGCCAGGACTCCGTCGCTGACATTGGGGCTTTGATCGATTGGGCGGCCACCCAGCCGGACCTCGATGCCAAGCGCCTTGCCGTGTACGGCGGCAGCTACGGTGGCTACATGGTGCTGGCGAGCCTGGTCCAATACGGCGACCGCCTCAAGGCGGGCATCGACATCGTCGGCATCTCCAACTTTGTGACCTTCTTGGAAAATACCCAGGCGTACCGCCGCGACAACCGCCGCGCCGAATACGGCGACGAGCGCGACCCGGCGATGCGCGAGTTTTTGCACCAGATCTCGCCGCTGACCCACGCCAACCGGATTCGGTCGCGCCTTTTCGTGGTCCAGGGCGCCAACGACCCGCGCGTACCCCAGAGCGAGGCCGAACAGGTGGTGCGGGCGGTGCGCGCCGCCGGTCATCCGGTCTGGTACATGCTCGGGCTGGACGAAGGGCACGGATTTGCCAAGAAGACCAACCGCGACGCGCTGATTGCCGCCGTCGCCCACTTCTGGAAGACCCAGCTGTTGTGATGTGCGCGAGGGGGCCTTTGTTCAGATCGTTGAGAGCACTTGCCTTTTTGACCGCTGGCTGCATGACCAAGGTGTCCGCGCCGGTCGACGCCCCGGCAGAGGTCGCGCCTGTCGCAGACGTGGCCGAGGTCAGCGCCGAACCGGATGCGACCGCGCGGGTCGAGGTCGAGCCGCCGAACTGCGGCAGCGGCTGTGCGGTGTGGCAGGTCTGCACCGACGGGTCGTGCGCGCCCAAGCCGTGCGCGGCCGACGCCGAGTGCAACGCGAACCCGCTGCCGGCGGGCGTCGACAAACACTATTGCTACCAGGGCAAGTGCCAGAGCTTCCAGTGCGGCAAAGACGCCGACTGCCCCAAGGGCCAGCAGTGCAACACCTTGCTCTACCTGTGCTACGACACCCCAAAGGGGTGCGCGGGCGCCAAGGACTGCGACGACGGCGACAAATGCACGACCGACAGTTGTGACTTGGACGGCAAGTGCCAGCACAAAGCGGTGCCACTGTGCTGCAACAACGACTTTGCCTGCGACGACGGCAAGGGCTGCACGGCTGACGCATGCAAGAACGGCCAGTGCACCTGGACCCCGCTCGGCAAGTGCTGCGCCGACAGCAAAGACTGCGCCGACGGCAACGCCTGCACCCAAGACCTGTGCCAGGGCGGCGTGTGCAAGAACCCACCCGGCGTCGGCTGCTGCAAGTCCAATGCCGAGTGCGACGACCTTGACCCCGCCAGCACCGACGCGTGCACGGGCGGCACCTGCACCCACGTGTACGCGGGACTCGCCGCGACCTGCAGCGCCAGCGCGCCGTGCACCCAGAACGCGTGCACCAAAGGCACCTGCGCGGCGGGGCTGTGCAGCTATGCCAAGCCGAGCGGACCCAACTGCTGCACCACCGACACGCAGTGCGCCGGCGACGCCAAGTGCCAGGTGGCGGTGTGCAAGGCGACGTTGTGCGGCCTGCAACCCGTACAGGGCCAGGGCCCGCACCTGCGCCACCGCTTCGACACCGCGGCGCTGAACGCCTGGACGGTCGAAAAATCCAGCGCGTCTGTGTACTTTCACTTCAGCACCCTGACCCAGGTCGCCGGCGCTGGCGCGTTGCGCTACGGCGTTCCGGCCAAGGTCAGTTTTGAGGACAGCACCGCCAACAAGGGCGCGGCGACCAGTGCCGCGATCACGGTGCCCGCCAACCCTGCGCTGCGGTTTTGGACCCTGCTCGATGTGTCGCCCGGTACCGCTATCCACCAATGCGGCATCGATGTGCACGATGCGCAGACCGGTGCCAAGCTGGCCAGCGTGTGGAGCAAAAATGCCAATTTGCAAAGCGGGACGACGGCCGCCAAGTGGGTGCAGCAGCAGGTGGTGCTGCCCGCCAACCTGGTCGGCAAGGCGGTCAAGCTGCGGGCGTGGTTTGATCAACTGAAGTACGACACCTCGAACAAGCAGAAATTTGGCTGGCTTTTGGACGAGTTGGAAGTACTTGGCGCGTGCCCGTAGGCCCCGTAGAGAATCGACTCGATTTCCTCCTTGCGCCCATCGCCGGCCCGTTGGGTCGCAAGCTTGCGACTTTGCAAGGCGACTGACCGCGGCGCGCTGCACCCGCTCTGGCGGCGCAACGGTACGCTGCCAGGTGCTCGACGACCTTTTGCGCGCAGGAATCCGCACCGCAGTGCGCCGTTTGCGACCTTTTCTTGCGTCGTGCCGTGGCAGTCGCCAAACTCGCGCCGCCGGGCGCGCATGTGACATGCGCGGTGCCCGCAGTTGGGATGGGCGTGGCACAGCGCGTTGCGGCAAAAAACCAGAACTCCTCTTCGCCTCCTTCACCCGTGTTGCCAGGAGCGCCGTTGCGGCTGACGCGACCCGTGTCGCCGCCGATCGCCGCGCTGGTCCGCCATGGCCTGGT
>CAXRHS010000495.1:0-2403 GCA_964230235.1 Myxococcota bacterium | reverse complement strand
CTTCACGTCGCTGGTCATTGAGGTACCGCTGTGACAATCACGCTCGACGCCCTGGATACAAGCGACCACCGCCTGACCGACGCGGAGCCGTTTTTCGTCCGGGTCGCGCTGGCCATCAATGGCGTGCGCCGGGCTTACCAGGTGCGTTGTCACACCGGTATCGCCCCTGAATTGGGCGCAGCGTTGCTGGAACCCGACGTGGCGTTTCGGGGCGACCTTGCCGCCATGCCGCGCGCCAAGGGGCGGATCTTGCAGTTGGTTGGCAGGATTTTGGCAGGTGAACGCGTATCGCTGCCGGTGGCGGTTGACGTCAATTGAGGGACTCGCCATCGGGTTGGGTACGGGCTTGACCACCGCGACCGCCGGCCAACCCGCGTACAATCGCAGCTACTCGGACGCGTCAAACCCGCAGCGCCGCGCGTGCCACTGCAAGGCCGACCTGCTCTGCGGGCTCGAGGTACCGTGAGACCAGGAGCTTGCCCAGAGCGTGGCGAAAAGCGGGGGCTCGGAGCGGGGGCCAGAGGGTCGGGTCCAGGTCGCACAGTCGGGTGGTCGACAGGGCGCTGTGTTCGTTCCGAGGACGCTCAGGGTAGTCGGTTCTACACCCCAACGACCCGCCGCGGCAGCCGCCGGCCGTTCGCCAACACCTCCATCCGGTGCACAACGCGGCTGTCGTCGGGCCCGACGCTGACGTGCAGGGGTCGGTCCTCGCCGTAGAGGTACAAGCGGTCGAACGGCAGGCTTTCGGCCACTGCGGTCGCTGCTGTCAAGCGCCACTAGAACTGACCCCCTCAATCGGCCATGTCGGGGGTCGGTACAGGCGCACGGTACATGCGCTGGCGACGACTCAATTGAGGTTGCCGCTCGGGGCGCGTCGCGCTGCGGTGCGCCGGAGTTGACGGCGCCATTTCGTGCGCAACTCGCCAAAGCAATACGCATTAGGCGATGGTCGCAGCCCTGAGGTGTTCGACCCGCCAGCGCAGCGCTTCGGCCGACGGGTGATAGGCGGCGTCCTTGCCCAGAAGCAGCCGATTGCCAGCCAGGTCCGCAAGCGCTTTTTCGCCTGGCGAACGCCTCGGCTCAATTACCGGCGACACTTGCCAAACCCGATCTGGGGTCGGCGCAATCAAGTGCCTGTCCATCGCCCAATGGTGGTTCTTGCACAACGCGATGCCATTTGAAGGGTGGTCATTGTGACTGAGCCCAAACGGAATCAGGTGCGCGGCGTCGACGAAAGTCAGGCCTTCTACATGGGGCATCTTGATGCGCAGGCCACACGCGGTGCACTGGCAGTCATAGATGTCAAGAATTCGTCGCCTAAACGCCCGGTTACGACCGACCGGGTCCTGAGGTTCATTGGCCAGTTCGTCCAACGCTGCCGCACAGGCGCCTTCCACCGGCCCGTCGGCAAAAAGGCCGACGAGCTCGGCGCGCTGAGCAGCAAAATACCGTGCCACAATGGCTTCGCGTAGCTGGCCGCGCACGTTTGGTGCTGAAAAATGGGCCGCCATCGGCGATGTCAGGCGCGCGAAGACGGTGCCAGCGCGGGCGTCAGCAGCGGTCGGGTTATTTTCTAATGCTCGCCCACCGTGCCCATCGCGGCGTAGCGGCTGCCACCACTCGTCGCCGCGCAAGTGGAAAAATGGGTAGTCCGGCGTGCATCGGTCGTCGAACTGCTTGACATGACTGAAATATTTGGCAAATCGAGTCCGAAGGTTCTCGTTCCAAGGCACGCATTGTGCGGTCGCCTCACCCAACGCGACCATGTCGAGGACCGCAAGTAGCATCACGGGCTTGTGGGGGCGCTCATGGCGCTGTCCGTCATGGCCGACAACGCCTACGTTGAGGTCATAGAGCCTTTCGATCGCTTCGCTGACGCCATTTGTGAGTTCGGTCATGATCACTTGCTCGCAGGAAGATTGATGGGCGCCGCTTTTCACTTTGCAAGCTAGACGCCGCAGGTCTTGTTTGCAAGGTCGTGCCGCTCAGACATGTAACGACTCTGCAATTCAGTCATCCCGGCGACGCACAGCAGGCTCCGGTTATCGCTGCCGGATTCGTCACGGGATAGCAGGTGGCTCATCAGCCTTGCTCCGCTACCACTTCATGGACGACGGAGGCAACGAGATCGCGGTGCTTCTTGAGGTCAGCGACCGTGAGGTTGAAAACGAGTTTATCGTCGTTCTGCTCTGCCTCCAACCCCGCCTCCTCGAACCGTGCGGCGCGCGCCTCGTTCCACCCTGACGGGATAACGACGCGCAGGAACTTCTTGCGAGGCCGGAAGTAGATGAAATTGCGCGACCGCGTGCCATCGGTCAGTCCGATGTAGTATTTGTTGAAGTTGAGTTGCTGCTTGGGTTCTGCCTTTTCGTTGATGATGCCAAGCAGGTGCTGGGCGGCACC
>CAXRHS010000494.1:0-5387 GCA_964230235.1 Myxococcota bacterium | reverse complement strand
CCAAGCGGCACCTGCTGCGCGACCACATTGACTTGAGGCGCGCGCTGCAGAGCCGGTCGTTTCGGGAGTTCGATGACCGCGTCACCGCGCCCTTGCACGGGTTTGCGGGCGCCGACGACTACTATGCCCGCTCAGCGAGCCGACCGCTGCTGCGCGACATTGCGGTACCGACGCGCATCCTGTACAGCGCGGACGACCCGTTTTTCAGTCCGGCGATGGTTCCCGCTGCCACAGAACTCAGCCCACACGTGACCCTGGAACTGAGCCAGTACGGCGGCCATGTCGGGTTTGTGGGCGCGGGCGGCACACCGTGGCTGGACCGGTGGATTCCGGAAACGCTGCAGCGCCTGGGTTGCCGCGGCGGACAGTGACAGTTGCGCGACAATTGATCGAATCACGCGCTCGCAGCAACACAAGGCCGCTGCGTTGTCCGCAAGGCGCACAGTGGCAGGCGAATTGGCAGGCAAGGCGAACTCGACGCTGTCATTGACCAAGGCGAGATTGGGCCGCAGAGGTGTGCGTCAGGATGGACAACCCCGTCGCGCCAGCGGTTGCAAAGCGCCTTGCCGCCCTGCCCTGCCTGTCTGCGTTTGCGGAAATTCCGTAGGCGGGCGACTCGATTTGACGCGCCGCGTCATTTGCGGCACGGTTCGGCGGGGCGCGCCGCCCCGGTGCGAGGCATCCAGTGACCGATAATACCCACCACAAACAAGATGTTGAAGCGATCCGCCGCTGGTTTCAGAGTGCGCGCTTCGCCGGCATCGTGCGCCTGCACACGGCGCGCGAAATTGCCGAACAACGCGGCACAATCCCGCAGGATTACAGCGTGGCCCGCACCGCGGCGGACGGTTTCTACGCGCGGCTGCGCGAACTGTTCAACGAGGGCAAGTCGATCACCACCTTTGGCCCGTATTCGCCAGGACAGGCGGTGGCGATGAAGCGCGCGGGCATCGAGGGCATCTACCTCGGCGGCTGGGCGAGCAGCGCCAAGGGCTTTGTCGATGAAGATCCCGGGCCCGACCTGGCCAGCTATCCCCTTTCGCGGGTACCAGACGAGGCGGCGATGCTGGTGCGCGCCTTGCTGACGGCCGACAAGAACCAGGCCCACGCCCGCGCCAAGATGAGCGACGAGGTCCGCAAAGCGACTCCCGAAGTGGACTTTCGCCCGTTCATCATCGCCGACGCGGATACCGGCCACGGTGGCGACGCCCACGTGCGCAACCTGGTGCGGCGCTTCGTCGAAGTCGGCGTGCCCGGCTACCACATCGAAGACCAGAAGCCTGGGGTCAAGAAGTGCGGCCACCAGGGCGGCAAGGTCCTGGTGTGCGAAGAGGAGCAAATCAAGCGCATGTCCGCGGCGCGCTTCCAACTCGACCTGATGGGCGTGGCAGGCATCATCGTGGCGCGCACGGACGCGGAGTCCGCGACCTTGCTCGACGGCCGCAGTGACGAGCGCGACCAGCCGTTCATCCTAGGCGCAACCAACCTGGAGACCCCCGCCTTCAAGGCCGGCCTCGTCGCCGTGCTGCGGCGTTTCCAGGGCCTGGGCTTGGAAGAACTGAGCGGCTGGCGCATCTATGCCACCTGCGCCGCAGAGTATGCGGCCGCGGACAGCTGGCTGGAAGCCCACGGCTTGCACGCCGCCATCGACGACGCCGCCAAGGCCTACCACGGTGGCAAGCTCGGCGTGGGCGCGGCGTTCGACAAGGTCTTCAACAAATACGTGGACCTGTGGGCCGAGCAGGCCGGCGTCAAGACCTGGGCCGAGGCGGTCGCGGACCGGATCGACTCCTTGCACAGCGAAGGCCGCGACGTCGGGATGACCCGCCAGCAATGGCTCGACTGGGCCAACGGCGTCGGCTGGTACGAGGGCAGCCACAAAGCCACCCAGCTGGGCATTGCGGTCACCTGGGACTGCGAGCACGCCAAAACACCGGATGGCTACTACCAGATCCGCGGCGGCATCGACTACGCCATCGCCAAGTCACTGGCCGTCGCGCCGTTCGCGGACATCTTGTGGATGGAGACCAAGACCGCCGACCTGCACGACGCGCGCCGCTTTGCCGATGCGATTCACGCGCGCTTTCCCGACAAGATGCTGGCCTACAACCTGTCGCCCTCGTTCAACTGGGACACCACCGGGATGAGCGACGAGCAGATGCGCGAGTTTCCGATCGAACTTGGCAAGATGGGGTTCGTGTTCAACTTCATCACCTATGGCGGCCATCAGATTGACGGCCTCGCCAGCGAGGAATTCTCGGCATCGCTCAAGCAAGACGGCATGCTGGCGTTGGCGCGCTTGCAGCGCAAGTTCCGGCTGGTCGAGTCGCCGTACCGCACGCCGCAAACCCTGGTCGGTGGCCCGCGCGCCGACGAGGCGTTGATGGCCATCAGCGGCCGCACGTCGACGACCAAGGCGATGGGCAAGGGGTCGACGCAGTTTCAACACCTGGTGCAAATTGAGATTCCGCCAAAGCTGTTGGAGGACTGGATCGGCCTGTGGTGCGAGCACCACGGCTTGCCAGAAAAGCTCAAGGTGCGCTTGCGGCCGCACAGTGCAGGCTCCGAGTTGCTAGAGCTGGCGATTCTCAAAAGCGACGGCAGCAAGGTGCTCAACGTCATCTTCGCCAACATCGTCGACCGGCGCGGCCGCCACATCTTGTCGGTGCGCGACCAGAACAACTTTGAACCGGCGCTGCGCAAGAAGCGGCTGATGACCTTGGCGCACATCTTCTTGATCTACCGCTACAAAGTGCATTCGGTGCACTTTGTGACGCCCACCGAAGACAACCAGCGGCAGACCGTGCGCATGAAGGACGCCGGCATCTTCAGCAATGTGCACACCGAAGTCGGGGCCATCATCGTCGCCGACGTCGACATCGACTGGGTCAAGGGTCTGCTCGGCACGGACAAGGGCCCGCTGCAGGCGCTCATCGGCAAGGGGTGACGGCGCTCGGGGCCCGTAGAAAATCGACTCGATGTCTACGAGGTCCCGTTGCTTGTTCAGAGGGTCGCAAGCGCGCGACTCTGCAAGTCGACTCGCGGCGACGGCGGAAGGTTGATCTTGAACTTCGGTCGGCGTCCACAGCCCCACAGGCTGTCGCTACCGCGCAAACACCATCCCCCACGCCTGGTTGTTGCACCAGCCGCGGTGGAACGGCGCGTGGACTCCTTCGTGCGCACCGAGATCGCGGCCGTCCTGGTGGCACGATCCTGTGTTGGCATAGCCAAAGGCCCAACCGTAGCCGGGGGTGTCATTCTGGTTCCAATGGAATCCGGTGTTCCAACTCGGCGAAGCGCCGTAAGTGATGGTCCACTGGTGGCAGGTCGTGCTTTTGACCTGCGTCTGGTTCTGGTTCATCTTGAAGGTGCAGTCGGCGCGGTGGAAAATCTCGGACCCGCTGTAGGGTCCGATGGCGCCGCCATTGCCCGGCGTGACCACCCAATAGCCGATGGGGCCAGAGGCCGGCGAGCGCAGGGCATTGACGGCCGCATCGCTCAACTTGTACAGCGCGCCGTCCGAGGGTTTGTTGGGGTCGGCCGGCGGCGGATCCGATGCGCCGGTGCGGTCCACGCTGGCAATGTTGACCCCGAGGCCGGCCTTGAGCACCAGCGTCCAGCCGCCGCCGTAGTCGGTCATGTTGCAGTAGGCCTGAAAGCTGCCACCGACGGCGGTCTTGAGCCAGTACGAACCAGACTTGGCCGCCGGCTGCGCCTGCAGAATCTCCAGGCAGCTTTTGGCCGGCGAATTGAGCGTGCCCAACTCGCCGACAACCGCGAGCGCCTTGAAGGACTTGCCGTCGCACAGCAAAAGCGTCGAACTCGAACTGTTGAAGTAGACCAGGCCGGCGGTATCGCCGCTGCACGGCGCCGGCTCTTTGGCCGCGATCTGTAAGCGCAAATTGAGCGCAGTGTGCAATGCAAAATCGGTGTCGGCACCAAAGGTCTGCTTGTCTTTCCAGCTGTTGGCGCCGGCAAGCTTGGCGTAGGGCGACAGGTCAGGTCCGCCCGCCAAATCGGCATAGGCACCGGTGGTCGCGACCTTGGCCAGCTTGCCGGCGGTGACCCAGTCTGCGGGCACCTTGTCGCTCAACTGCGCCGCGGTCGCACAGCCGGTGCAGTCCAGCGCCTTGGCCTTGTCGGCCGCTTTGGCCGTGGCAGCCTCGTCGGCAAAAGAGGCCGAATCGGCCTGCTTGGCCTTGTCGGCCAGCTTGGCGACGTTGGCGCTGAGCGCGAAGTTGGCCGCGCCACCCGGCGAGTCCGCCAGCGCCCAGTTGAACGACACGTGGTTGGCTCCGACCGCACCGACCGCAATCTTGTCGCCCGTCACCGCCGCCTTGGCGAGGTCGTCTGCGCCGACGCACCCCGAACACTGCACGTCCGCCGCCAGCGCCGCGACGGTTGCTTGAGCGGCGTAGGGGACTTTGCGCAACGCGACCCGGGGCAGTTCCGGGTCGCCACCCACAGTCACCCCCACCCACAAGGGCTTTCCGGCAGCGAATGTGGCCGTGTCGAGCTTGGCATCGCCAGAGCCAAGCGCGACGCTGAAAAGACCTTGGCTGACCGGAACGGCCAGAAAGAAGTCCTTGAACACCGAATTGCCGCCGGTCGGCGCGTCGAAAAGCGCGATGGACAACGGGTAGTTGCCATCGGCCACGGCAGCGCCGCCGGTCGCAGCAAGGCGGCCTTGGGCGGCGAGCTCAAACGGCTCGGCCCACGCCGATGCAGCGGTCGACGCCAAGGCGCACGCCGCCAAGGCCAGGGAGTTCTGAAGATTTGCACGATTCGTCATGGTCGGGACCTCGCGGTTCAGCGGAGTTCAAGTATGGCATGGCGGCGGGCGGGGGTGCAAAGGTAGGTGAGGTTGCGGGGTGCGGTTCACGGATTGGGGTCCGCCGCCCGGTGCGGACAACTCGTGCAACTACATGGCGTTCGTGTTGAACCTGGCGGCTGAAGCCGCAGGCTTAGGATACCAAGCCCGGCCTGCGCCGGACTGGACTTTTGTATTTGATTACTTATCCTTGCGCAGGCAAGGCTTTGCACCCCTAGGCCGCGGCTTCAGTCGCCGGCAGGATTTGCGAGGTGTGTCAGAGCACCATCCCGCCGGTCGCCCCCAATTTTGGGAACCGCACCCGAGGTTGCGCAGGGCTACCGCCAGCACGCCCCCGTCCCCGGTCCTGACTGCTGACATTGACCGCCGCCATGCCGGGAGCCTGCACAGCGCCGAGCGTGGAGGCGGCTGGCGCTAAGGGCCCGTAAAAAATCTACTCGATTTTCTACGTTGGCCCACTGCTTGCTTGGTGGGTCGCAAGCTCGCGACTTTGCAAGTCGACTCGCCGCTCCGCTCCGCGCACGTGTCGATTGACTTGTTCTTTTACAGGCCCTAA
>CAXRHS010000493.1:0-5417 GCA_964230235.1 Myxococcota bacterium | reverse complement strand
GCGGTGTAGGCGGAATCTCGCCAGCGGGCCGGGCAAAACCGCCACCCTTGCCGAGCGCATTCATGCCCATCATGTGCTTCATCTGGGCTTCCATCCCTTCGACCGACCCGTCCAAGAAGATGACGTTGCCCTTGCCCTGCTCCGCAAAGTGCTTGATCGCCTCGGTCCACATAAAGAACAGCAAGAAGCTCGGGTCCAGGCCAGCCTGGGTCATCTCGGCGATCGACTGGCGCACGCCCTTGGCCATCTCTTCGCGGAACTGCGCCACGCCCTGACCTTGCAAGCGGCTGGCCTCGCGCTGGGCCTCCGCTGCGATCTGGATGGCGCGGCCCTCCGCTTCCGCTTCCTTGGTCTTGGTGATGAGCAGGGCTTGGCCTTCGTTTTCCGCCGCCGCTCGCTTGTTGGCGCTGGCGACCACCCGCGCCATCGAGTCCATGATCACCTGGTCAAACACGATGTCGTTCATCTGCAAGTCAATGAGGTGATAGCCCCATTCTTCCAGGTTGTGGTCGAGCTGGAACTTGACCTCGTCCACCAACTCTTTGCGCAGACTGAGAATCTCGCTTTGGCGCTTGGTGGCGACGAACGAGCGAACCGCGCCTTCGACCGTGCGCACCAGCGCGCGCATGAAGTCGTTGTGGCTCTGGAACTTGAACGCGACGTTCTTGATGGTCTCTTCTTGCTGGTTGAGCACGGCGTACAGCAGCATGGCCTTGAAGCCCACCTGCGCCTGATCGGCGGTGATGGCCTGGAACTCCAAGTCCGACGAGCGATTTTGCACCGACACCCGCGACTCGATGCGCTCCAGGATCGGAATCTTGAAGTTCAGACCGGGGTACATCACCCGCTGATACTTGCCGAACATGGTGACAACGCCGATGAAACCCTGGGCGATGGTCACGAACGAGCCGAAAAGGACGACCAAGAAAATGCCGCCCAGAAGGAAAACGCCGAATTCCATGGTACCTCCGCTGCCTGCGCGACCGTAGCCTGCATCGCGGCCACAAAAAGGGCAAGGTCCGGGGCGGGGCAGGTCTGGGGCGGGCGGGCGTCGACCTGCTGCGACGCGCGCTGGTGACCGGCCTGGCAGCCAACCTGCGCACGCAATCTATCGTGCAGAACGCTTTCGAACCCAAAGTCGAAGTTGTCGCGGCCGATACCGCAAACCACCGGCGGCTGGCCCATCAGCGCGTCAAGGCGCTAGCGCCCACTTGAGCGCAGCGGCGGCCTCGCTACACGTCTCGTAGCGCTGATCGGGCGACTTGGCGAGCATGCGGTCGAGCACCGATACCGCCAGCGCCGGCACCTGACTGTTGAACTGGCGCGGGTCGCGCGGCCGCTCGGTCAGGTGGGCGACGAATACGTTGCTGTCACCAAAAGGCAGTTGCCCGGTCAACATGCGAAACACAATGACACCCAACGCGTACTGGTCGGCCGCCGGCGACACCGCCTTGCCGGCCAACTGCTCGGGCGACATGTAGTGCGGGGTGCCGACCAGCATGGTGCGATCGCCGAAGTCGTCGTTTTGCGGGCGCGCGAGCCCGAAGTCGACCAGCTTGACGTGTCCATCGCGTGCGACCATCACGTTGTCTGGCTTGACGTCGCGGTGCAGCACGTTCTGGGTGTGGGCGTAGTCCAAAGCGTCGGCGATCTGCCGCACCACGCTCCAGCAAAATCGCCAGTCGCTCATGGCCTTGCGCGGCTCCATGTAGCGGCTGAGCGGGTGCCCGTCGATGAACTCCATCGCGTAATACAGCAGGCCATCGACCTTGCCGATGTCGTGGATGAGCACGATGTTGGGGTGGCGCAACTGCGAGGCCACCCGCACTTCGCGCAAGAAGTAGCGGCGCGCCACCTCTTCGTGCATGCCGGTCGCGGCCAGGAACTTGAGCACCACATCGCGCTCCAGCAGCTCATCGACCGCGCGGTACACGACACCGCTTGCGCCGCGGCCGATCGCGCGCAGGTCGCGGTAACGCTCGCTGATCGAAACCGGCACCCCTGGCGGCCACCCGGGCGGCGCGACCGCATGGGGCTTGCTCGGCAGGCTGCGGACGGTTTTGCTGTCGTCGTCTTTGGCGGCTGCGGCGCCGGGTTGCGGCGTCAAATGCGCCGCGCGCGGATCGGGCGCGGGCAGGATGCTGCCAGGCACCGGCGTCGCCGGCCGCGCCCCTGAGCCGGCACCGTCCGCAGAACCATCGCCCGCTGGGGCCCGCGGTTGGGTGTGGCGCGCGAGCAGCGCCGCCAGGGCACCGCGCGGGTCAATTGGCTGCGACTCGGAGTACGATTGCGGGTAGGTCGGGTCAGGGCGCAGCTGCGAGGGTGAATGTGCCGGCGGGGCCGGCGCCGCGGCAGGCGCAGCAGGCGAACGCGCGGGATCTTGCCCCTCGGATGGCGCGCCCGGCTGGGCTTGCGGCCAACCTGGGCCTACCGGCGCACCCCAACCTGGCAGCGGGTGGCCCATCGAATTGGGCGCGCCGCCCGGATAGCCCTGCGGGACCCCATAGCCTGCGTGCTGGCCGAATTGCTGGGCCAACTGCGCTTGCTGCATCAACTGCGCCTGCTGCATCAGGTGGGCTTGCTGGGCCAACTGCGCCTGTTGCAGTTGCGCTTGCTGCATCTGCGCTTGCTGCAACTGGGCCTGCTGCATCAGGTGGGCCTGCTGCATCAAGTGCGCCTGTTGGGCGTAGCTGGCGGCGGCCATCGGCTGACCGGTTGCGGCGGCGCCGGGGTAGCCGGGGTGCAGCATCGGCTGACCAAAGCCGAACTGCGCGGCATTGGGGTATTGCGCGCTCTGCGCCTGGGCGCTCGGCGGCATCATCACCCCAGTCGAAGGCGGTCGCGCAGCTGGATTGGCACCAGGCAGCACATGGGCGGCGCTTTGCGCAAGGTGGGCGGCCAACGCGGCCTGGTTCTGGCCAAGCAGCGCGGCAGACTGGCCCGTGGGTTGCCCTGCACCTGCGGGCGCGGCTGCGCCGGCTTGCGGCAAAGTGGCCGGCGGGGTAGCCGGCGGCGGACCGGCTGGAAGGGCAATGGCGGGCGCAGCTTGCGGCGCACCGGCGGACAGCGCAATCGCGGGCCTGGCCACCGCAGCGGCCGGCAGCGCGCTGGAAACCGGCGTCGGCGGTCGGGCCGGCGACAGGTGCGCCGCCGAAGGTGCGGCAGCGCGCGCTGGGGCCGGGGCAGCCGGCGCTGCTGGCAACGGCGTCGCCGTGGTGGAAGGTCGGCCTTGACTGAGCGACTGCGCGGCTGCCGCATGGGCACTGGACTGCGCAACCGCGACTGCCGCACGGCCGGCCCCGGTGCGCTCGGCGCCGCGCGCGCGGGCTGCAGCCTGCTGTTGCGGCGCAGACTCGCGCGGCCCCCCCCCAACCGGCCGTGGACTGGCGTGGCTTGGCTCTTGCTCGGCGGTGGGCCCGGTCATGCGGGCAATAATGGCTTCAATGTTGCAGACGACTTCGCGCTCGCTGTGGCGCAGCACCAGTTGGTCATCGGCAAGACCGAACACGCGGGCCAGAAGGCTGCGCAGGGGTTCCGGACCAACGGCACTGCGCGCCTCGCGCCAGGTCACGGCGAAACCCGGTGCGCGGGTCGCATGTGTGTCCAGGGCGTACAACACGGTGCCCGTGACCACCACGGCCGGGGTCTTGTCGCCGGGCGGCCGGATCGACATCTCGGCCACGGATCCCACAGGCGGCCGTATCCGAGTGGCAAAATAGCCGCCGGCCGGCCCGACGTTGATACACACCAGATCGGGCTTGACGCTGCCCGGCGTCTGCGCACGCAAGGTCACGTCGCGTCTTGGGAATCGACGCCGTTCTACGAACATGCTCGGGCCACCAAAACCGCCATCTGCGCGGCAGGCGCCGCTGCGCGTCACAACTACCATGCCGACACTGGAAAGTCCACGCGAACGCAGTCCTTGTCGGCAATGGCCATGGTAGCGTGCCCCGCGGCGTATGCCAACCGGCGGGGGCATTTGCCCAATCCACAGCAAGTCGTCCTCCGCCGCGACCTGGGCTCGCGGCCAGTCACAGCGTCGATCCAAAAGTCCGATTTGGCCGGCCTGAGCCCTTGGTTTGCCTTGCTTGCTCAGTGGGTCGCGAGTTCGCGCCTTGCAGGCGACTCACCGCTCCGCGGTCGCAACGAGAGCGTCGATCGATCTCTCGCAGCGCCGCTGTCACAACCAGCCCGGTCGGTTCGCTTGAAAACACCAGTCTTGCCCCCGGTTGACCGCCCCGACGCCTGTGCGCCAAGATGCGGCGCGCAACGCAGGTTGGGTGGAGGTCGGGGTGGGCAGCGGGCAAGCGACGGCGGATCGGCCGCGGGTGGTCATCGTCGGCGGCGGATTTGGCGGCCTGTGGTGCGCGCGCCGGCTGGCGGGCGCGGCGGTGGACATCGTGCTGGTCGACCGCACCAATCACCACCTGTTTCAACCACTGCTGTATCAGGTCGCGATGGCCGGCCTGTCGCCGGCCGAGATCGCCGCGCCGATCCGGTCGATCTTGCGCAGCCAGCGCAACACCCGCGTGCTGTTGGGCGAAGTGGCGGCGGTGGACCTGCAGCGCCGGCAGGTGGCGCTCGACGACGGCGGCGTTCTCGACTACGACTGGCTGGTGCTGGCGGCCGGGGCCAAGACCACCTACTTCGGCCATGAGGCGTGGGAACAGGTGGCGGCCGGCCTCAAGACGGTTGAGGACGCGCTGGAGATCCGCCGGCGGGTGCTGCTGGCCTTTGAGCGCGCGGAGCGGGCGACGGAATTGGCCGACATCGAGCGGCTGCTGACCTTCGTGGTGGTGGGCGGCGGCCCGACAGGCGTCGAATTGGCCGGTGCCATCGCGGAACTCGCGCACACCGTGCTCGCCAATGAGTTTCGCCACATTGACCCGGAACGCGCCAAGGTGGTGCTGGTCGACGGCGGTGACCGCATTCTCTCCGGCTTTCCAGTGGCCCTGTCGCAAAGCGCCGCCGACCAGTTGGGTGAACTGGGCGTGCAATTGCGGCTGCAGGCCCGCGTGGCCGACATCGACAGCAACGGCGTGTCGCTGGTCGATGGTCAGCGCATCGCTGCGAGCACGGTGTTGTGGGCTGCCGGCGTGCGCGCAACCCGACTGGCCGAGTCGCTGGGCGTGCCGACCGATCGCGCCGGCCGGGTGGTGGTCGGCCGCGATTGCAGCTTGCCGGGCCAACCGCAGGTGTTCGCGATCGGTGACATGGCCACCCTGAGCATCGACGGCCAACCGCTGCCCGGTCTGTGCCCGGTGGCGATGCAGCAGGGCACCTATGTCGGCGATGTCATCGCCCGCGCCGCACCACCCGAGCGACGCGAACCGTTCCACTACGTCGACCGCGGCACCATGGCCACCATTGGTCGCAGTCGGGCCATCGCCTGGATCGGCGACACGGAACTGTCAGGC
>CAXRHS010000492.1:0-15588 GCA_964230235.1 Myxococcota bacterium | reverse complement strand
GCGGAGCGGAGCGGCGAGTCGACTTGCAAAGTCGCGAGCTTGCGACCCACCAAGCAAGTAGTGGGTCAACGTAGAAAATCGAGTAGATTTTTTACGGGCCCTAACATGCGCTTGCACAGTCCGATGCGGTGCTGTCGTCGAGCCTGAGCCTGTCTCTGTTCCTGCCGTTGGCTGTGTCTGTGGCACTGTGCCGTGCGCTCGCCGCCTACTTCAGCACATACACCCGCTCGTCAGGCCGCAACATTCCCAATTCGGTGCGGATCATCTGCAGCCGCACCTCGGGTCGCTTGTCGAAGGCGTCCACCCGGGCGCGCAACTCCTGGCCGCGCATCGACGCTTCGACCAGCTGGCTTTTGAGTCGGCGCAGTTCGGCGTCCGGATCGGCTTGCGATCGTTCGGCGGTCCAGGCGTGGTGCAGCCCCGCGCAGCAGACCACTGCAAACGCGAGGTACATCAGGCCTCGCACCGCCGAGATCAACCACCTGCCGCCGCGCCGCACCCAGGACATCGTCCGCCTCGGCCCGCCTTTGCTGCGGGCACGGCGACCGTAGCGCAAAATCGCGAGACGTCCAGTTTTTCGATCCAGATCAAGTCGTTGCGGCGTCAGGCTCAGTCGCCAGCGCGCGCACCGGACCGGTGGGCGGCCGTCGCTCTGACGCCGGCTGCAGGTCCTTGCGGATGCGCAGCGCAAAGGTGGCGCCGCCGCCGTCGGTCGGGCGGTACACGATGCTGCCGAGGTGGGCTTCCGCCACCTGCTTGACCATCGCCAGCCCCAAGCCGGTGCCATCGCGCTTGCCGTGGGTCGCAAAGGCGTCAAACATCCGGTGCTCGAACTCGCGCGGTACGCCGGGGCCGTTGTCGCGGGTCTCGACCACCAGTTCGGCGGCTTCGCTGTAGACCCGCAGCGCGAATTGGGCGGGCGCCGGCCGCATTGCCGGGTCTAGCTGGCCAAACGCCTCGCGGCTGTTGCGGGCCAGGTTCTGGACGGCGCGCATCAGCTTGCCGGCGTCCATGCGCACGGCGCCGCGCTCTTCACAAGTGACCTGCACCGCGACATCGGACCCCTCGAAAATCTGCTGCAGCGCCACCTGCAGCTGCGCTACCCACTCGGGCACCAGGGTCTTGCGCGGCAAGATTTGCACATCGCCGCGCGCAAAGCCCAGCACCTCGCGGGCCATGTCGTTCATGCGCCGCAGCTGTTCCAACACGCCATCGGCCAGCCGCGTGCGCTCGTCACTGTCCGCCTCGGTCTTGAGCAACTGCACATAGCCAGACGCCACCGTCATCGGGGTCTTCAGATCGTGGACAACGCCTGCCAAGGCGCCACCGATTGCGGCCAGCCGGTCCTGGTGTTCCGCCTGGGTGCGCGCCAGGCGATGGCCCAGCACGTGGCCAATTTGCTGGCCGACCAGCTCGATAAAGCGCACCTGGTCGTCGCTCAAACTGGCTGCGTCGCTCGCCCTCCAGTACACGCCAAGCGACCCCACCAGCTCGTCGTCGCGCTGGAGCGGCACGCACAGCCCGGTCTGCGGCGTCCACGGTAATTCGTGGGCCGCAGCCAGCCGCCGCACCGTGGCCTCGCTGGCCCGACACGGGTCGCAGGTCGCTTCCACCTCAAAGACGCGGCCGTGCAGCCCCTTGGTCGCCAGCGGCACCGTCTCCAGGCGGTCGTCGCCGGGCCGAAAGCGGTGCAGCACGCAGCCCTGGCCGGCGACCGGCAGGGCGATTTCTGCGGCGTCGGCACCAACGGCCACGGCCATCCGCTCCAGGACCGCTGCCACCGCGAGGTCAAAGGTCGGCGCCCGTACCGCGTCGCGCTCCAGTTCGTACAGGCTGTCGATTTCGCGGGCGCGGTCGGCGCTCTCGACCCGCGCGCGCTGCAGCGCCACGTTGTTGGCGCCCAATTCGTCGACTAGCCGCGCGTTGACGATCGAAATCGCCGCCATCGACATCACGGTGGCCAGCAGCGATTCGTCGTCGACCGTGAAGTAGCCGCCGCGCTTGTTGAGCACCTGAGCTACTGCGATCACGTTGTCGTGTCGATCGAACACCGGCTGGGCGAGCAAGCTGACCGTGCGAAAGTCGTTTTCCGTGTCCCAGCTGGGATCGAACCGCGCGTCCTCGTAGGCGTTCTTGACGTTGGTGCTTTTGCCCGACCTGGCAACCCAGCCGGCGATGCCTTGACCGACCGCGACGCGGATCTCGCGGACCGTCTCGCCAACGCTGTGGCGGGCGACCAGTTCCTCGCCCTCTGCCAGAAACAGCGCGGCCCGCTCGGCGTCCAGAATCCACGCCAGCCGGTCCATCACCAGCGACAGCACCTCTTCCAACGACCACGCCGCCGACAGGGTCCGCGCAATGTCGTTGACCGCCTTGAGGCGCAGGTCTGCGGCGACGGCCAACAGGCCGCCAGAAGGGGTGGGATCACTGGCTGGCGACGTCGCGCCGGGCAAGACCGCGGCCGGCGGCGGTTCCAGGGGAGCCGAGCGGGGTTGCGTCGGGTGCGCGCGTGCAGTCGCCATGGGTTCCGATGCTGCTGCGCGCGGGCCGATCGGCGCTACTGGGCCTTCTTGTAGACCAGTCGGCCCTTGGGCGGCGGCGCCGGCATGGCCACGGTGTTGGCGTCGACGACTTCAATCGCCATGACCATCGCATCGGCCTTGGCCTGGTCAAACTTGTCCAGGCCCATTTCCAGCGCCTGCTTGCCCGTCGCCGGGCCGCTGCCTTTGAACTTGAACACGTTGGCCGGACCGTCCACCTTGGCCACCGGGCCCTTGATGAACAGCTCTTCGGTGCCGTCGTCCTTCTTGCCGAACGACACGAACACCCACTGGTCGCCTTCTTTTTCCAGGCGGATGCCCTCCTTGGCGCCTTGGGTCGCGACCTTGTCCATGCAGGCCTTGGCCTTGTCGGCGTCGCCCTTGGCTTCGTCGTCACAGTTCTTCTTGTGCAGCGCCATGGCGTCCGGCGACTCGGCCAGCACGAACATGAAGTTGACACCGGGCACCAATACCGATGCCGCGTCAGGTGCTGCGGTTGGCGAGGCAGCGGCAGGTGCCGCGGTCGGCGACGCTTCCGCGGTCGGTGAGGCCGCAGGCGGCGGCTCCGTTGGTGCCGCATCGGCCGGGGCTTCGGCCGGCTTAGGCTCCTCGGTCTTTGGTGGTTCAGCCGGAGCTTTCGGCTCCTCTTTTTTGCAGCCGGCGGCAGCGACGCCCAGCGCGGCGATTGCCGCTACCAGGCACAAACGAAAACGCGAACGTGACATGAATCCTCCCTACAGTTGAGCACCGCGCCACCAGCGGCGCGCGCCAAATGGAATCGGACGCCCATCCCCGGCGTTTCGATTCGCCCCAGGGGGCAGTTTTGGCCGATCTGGAAATTCCGTCAAGGGTTTTGGCGTGATCGCGTCACTGCGACCGGGCCGCAGCCGCCGCAGCCGCGCCCGACCACTGCCAGACCGGTGCCAGCGCTCAAGCCGCGAGGCCGCGCAACACGTACGGCAGGATGCCACCGTTCTTGTGGTATTCGACTTCGACCGGGGTGTCGATGCGCGCCAGGGTCTCGAATACGCGCGCGCTGCCGTCTTGCGCAGTGGCGCGCACCTGCACCCGGTCGCCCGGCCGCACCTCGGTGGCGAGCACGTCGAAGGTCTCGGTGCCCGACAAGCCCAGCGTCGCCACCGATTCTCCGGGCAGGAACTGCAGCGGCAAGATGCCCATGCCGACCAGGTTGCTGCGGTGGATGCGCTCGTAGCTCTGCGCGATGACAAAGCGGATGCCGAGCAGCATCGGCCCCTTGGCCGCCCAGTCGCGCGACGAACCCGAGCCGTACTCCGCGCCCGCCAGGATGCACAGCGGCGTGCCGTCTTGCTGGTAGCGCATCGAGGCGTCAAAAATCGTGGTCGTCTCGCCGCTTGGCAGATGCCGGGTCCACCAACCCTCTTTGTCGGGCACCAGCGCGTTCTTGAGCCGCACGTTGGCAAAGGTGCCGCGCATCATCACCTGGTGGTTGCCGCGGCGGGCGCCGTAGCCGTTGAAGTCCTTGGGCGCGACCCCAAGGCCGATCAAGTACTGGCCGGCCGGCGAGTCCTTGGCGATGTTGCCGGCAGGCGAAATGTGGTCGGTGGTGACCGAGTCGCCGAGCACGGCCAGACAGCGGGCGCCGCGAATCGCCTGCACCGGCTTGGGCGCCTTGTCCAAGCCCTGAAAGAACGGCGGGTTTTGGATGTAGCTCGAATCGGCTTGCCAGCCAAAAGTGCTGCCGGTCGGCACATCCAGGTTCTGCCAGTTGGCGTCGCCACGGAACACGTCGGCGTAGACCTTGCGGAACATCGCGCTCGACAGGTTTTGCGCGATCGCCGCCTCGACCTCGGCCGCGCTCGGCCAGATGTCTTTGAGGTACACCGGCTTACCGTCCGCGCCGGCGCCCAGTGGCTCGGTGGTGATGTCGGTGTTGACGTCGCCGACCAGTGCATACGCCACCACCAGCGGCGGCGAGGCCAGGTAGTTGGCGCGCACCGCGGCGTGGACGCGGCCTTCAAAGTTGCGGTTGCCCGACAACACCGACGCAGCCACCAGCTTGCCCTGGCTGATTGCCGCCTCGACCGGTTCGGGCAATGGCCCCGAGTTGCCGATGCAGGTGGTGCAGCCGTAGCCGACCACGTGGAAACCCAGGGCCTCCAGGTCGGGCAAAAGGCCCGCCGCGCCCAGGTATTCCGTTACCACCTTGGAACCTGGCGCCAGCGAGGTCTTGACCCAGGGCTTGCTGCGCAGGCCCTTGCGGACGGCGTTGCGGGCCAGCAGCCCGGCGGCCATCAGCACGCTCGGGTTGCTGGTGTTGGTACAACTGGTAATCGCGGCGATGACCACCGATCCGTGGCCGAGCGTGTGGCCGTCGGCGGTGGTCGCGGTGGCGTCTGGCGCGGCGCCCGGCTTGAGCAAGCCCGGCAGCTCTTTGGCAAACGCCTGCTTGACCGCGGTCAGCGCTACGCGGTCCTGCGGGCGCTTGGGGCCGGCGAGCGACGGCTCGACCGCGCCCAGGTCCAGTTCCAACACCGACGAGAACTCCGGGTCCGGCGTGCTGTCGGTCCGGTACAGCCCCTGTGCCTTGGCATACGCCTCGACCAGCGCCACGTTCTCGTCGGACCGACCGCTAAAGCGCAGAAACTCCAAGGTCTTGTCGTCAATCGGGAAGTAGCCGATGGTCGCCCCGTACTCGGGCGCCATGTTCGACAGCGTCGCGCGGTCCGTCAGCGCGAGGTTCGACAGGCCGGGGCCAAAGAACTCCACGAATTTGCCGACCACACCGTGCTTGCGCAGCATCTGCACGACCGTCAGCACCAGATCCGTCGCCGTCACACCCTCTTTGAGCTTGCCGTGCAGGCGGAATCCGACCACCTCGGGCAATAGCATCGTGATCGGCTGGCCGAGCATCGCCGCCTCGGCTTCGATGCCGCCTACGCCCCAGCCGACCACGCCCAGGCCATTGACCATCGGCGTGTGCGAGTCGGTGCCGACGCAGGTGTCGGGGTAGGCCAGCCAGCCGTCGCCGGTGTCTTTGGCAAACACGGTGCGAGCCAGGAACTCCAGGTTGACCTGGTGCACGATGCCGGTGTCTGGCGGCACCGCCGAAAAGCCTGAGAACGCGGTCTGCGCCCAACGCAGCAGCTGGTAGCGCTCTTTGTTGCGATCAAATTCCAGGTCGGCGTTCTGCTGCATCGCCTGCGGCGTGCCAAAGTGATCGACCTGCACCGAGTGGTCGATGACCAGATCGACCGGCTGCAAAGGATTGATCTTGTTCGGATCTCCGCCCCAGCGCGTCATGGCGTCGCGCATGGCGGCGAGATCCACCACCGCCGGCACGCCGGTGAAGTCCTGCAGGATCACGCGGGCGACGCGAAAGGCGATCTCGACTTCGGGGTGCTTGCTCGGTTGCCAGCCGGCGACGGTCTGGATGTCGGCGCGCTTGACCGAACTGCCGTCCTCGTGGCGCAGCAGGTTCTCAAGCAGGATCCGCATCGAGACCGGCAGGCGCGCCATCGGATAGCCGGCCTGTTCGAGCGCGGGAAGGCTGTAGTAGGTGTAGCCGCGGTCGCCAACCGCAAGGGTGGAACGGGCGCCGAAGGTATTGTCGCTCATGGAAAACCTCGTGCGGCCCGATGGAGACAGCGACCGCGTGGAAGTCAGAAAATTGCGTCGGCGCGGCGGCCGGCCGCGTGCGCGCGCGCAAGTAAGCAGCCAAAGGCGCAGCGGCAAGGGGGCGGTCGACTAGAAATGCTCGCCCGGCCGCAAAAAGCGCCACTGGCCCATGGCCAGGCGGCCCAGGCGCACCTGGCCGATGCGGATGCGCTTGAGTCCAACGACTTCCAGACCAACCAGCGTGCACATCCGCCGGATCTGGCGCTTCTTGCCCTCGCGCAACACAAAGCGCAGCTGATCGGGGTTGGGGCGATCGACCAGCGCCGGCAGCAGCGCCTGCCCGTCCAGCCACAGCCCATGCCGCAAGGCGGCGATGGCGTCCGGTGTCACATTGCCTTGGACGCGCACCAGGTACTCTTTTTCGACCGAGCGATCCTCGCCGATCAATTGGCGGGCGATGCGGCCGTCTTGGGTCAACACCAGTAGCCCGGTGCTGTCGATGTCGAGGCGACCCGCGGCGACCAGGCTCACGCGCTGTTCGGCACGCAGTTCGCCGCCACCAAAACTGCGATCGCGGTTGGGCTCGGTGACCAGCTCGATGGCGTGCGGGTAGCCGTGTTCGGCCTGCCCGGACACGTAGCCGACCGGCTTGTGCAGCAACACGGTCGCCAGGCTGGCCTGCTGCGCGGCGGCCTGGGCCAGCAGCGTTATCTGCTGGTCGCGCCGGACCTTGCTGCCCAGCTCGGCCACGATCTGGCCGTCGACCTGGACGAGGCCACGGGCGATGTAGGCGTCGGCTTCGCGGCGCGAGCACAAGCCCAGTTCAGCCATGCGTTTGCTCAGTCGCAGCGGCTCTTCACTGCTGCTGGGGTTGGCGTCGGGCGGTGGCTTTGGCATGGGTGGACCATAGGCGGTCGCGCGGGCCGCGGCAAGGTGGCCAGGGCACCAGACCCCCGAAGCAATTTGCGCTTGTCAGGCCGTCGTCGCCGCCGTATCCTGCCCAGTTCGGCAGCGGGCAGGCGTATGGGCACGCCGACGCGGACCACCACCACCTCCCAACCCTCCCGAGGCACGCAAACATGGGCAACTTCTTTCGCTGGCGGTTGGCCGCAGCCACCCTTTGCTGCGGCAGCGCCTTGGGCGCGTGCGAGGCAGCGGCGCCGGCCGGCAGCGGCGCAGGTGGCACCCAAGCCGAAGACGCCAACCAGACGACCGCAGGCACCGGCGGCGGCATCATCGAGTCGGACGCCACGGTGGCGAGCACCGCAGACGCCAGCGCGGCCGGCAGTGATGGCGGGCCGACAACCGGTCCCCTCGTCAACGCAGACATCGGCCTTTCCTGTGCGATCACTGGGGCATGCCCGGTGGGGTTGTCGTGCATCGGCGGCGCCAGCAAAGACTCGGCGCACGTGTACTGCTCGGCCGTGTGCAGCAAAGACGCCGACTGCCCTGCAGAATTCGCGTGCAGCAAGCAGAGCGTCAACGCCGACGGGTCGGCCAAGAACCTGTGCACCCGGCGCGGCTTTTGCGCGGCTTGCGCCAGCGACGCCCAATGCGGGCCGGGCGGACGCTGCATCGCCATGGGCGAAGGCAAGTTCTGCTCGCGCTCGTGCAACCTCGGCAAGTTCGAGTGCCAGCGCTATGCAGAATGCAAAGAAGTCCCTGAGGGCGGCGCCGCGTGCGTGCACAACGCCGGTTCGTGTCTGGGCAACGGCAGCCTGTGCGCCGCCTGCGCGGGTGGCGACAACTGCGCGACCAAAGAGGGCGGCGCCGGCGGCATGTGCCTGACCTACAACCACACCAAAGAGCAGTTCTGCAGCGCGCCTTGCGGTGCTGGCGACAGCTGTCCGGCCGGCTACGGCTGCGTCGGCATTGGCGCCAGCAAAAGCAAGCAGTGCGTGCCCTCGGACAAGAACGCCCCCAAGTGCGTGCCCAAGCTGAACAAACACATCGAAGAGGGGGATATTCTCGAAGACTTCTCGATGGTCGGGTACATCGATACCGACGGCGACGGCAGCTTGCTGGCCACGTCGGGCGGCAACGAGGAGCCGCGCATCATCAAGCTCAGTGAGTACGCAGATTTGGGCTACAAGATCGTGCTGTTCAACGTGGCGGCTGGCTGGTGCGGTCCATGCAAGCAGGAGACGACGACCTTCAAGTCGTTGATTGCCAAGTACCCCGACCTGGGCATCTACCAGGTGCTCTATGACGGCACCCAGCCAGGGTCGCTGCCCACGCTGCAGCTGGCCAAGGACTGGATCAAGAGCTTCAAGGGCCAGGGCGCGGTCGGCGTCGATCCCGATCGCAACGTTGCGCCGATCAACGTCGCCGGGTCGACCCCGCTCAACATCGTCATCGACGCCAAAACCCGGAAAGTGCTCAAGAAGATCAATGGCGTACCCGCCACCGGAATCTCCGGCCTGGTTGCGCCGTACCTGAAGTAGTCCGGCCGCACCCCGCGGCGTGTGCGAGAAATCGTGAAGTTCACCGTCTTGTGCGCCCTCGCCGTGACCGCGGCGGCGGTGGCCGTGGTGCCTGCCGGGTCCGCTTGGGCCCAGTGCGCAACCTGAGCCAATCCGTCGCTCCCGGTGGGAGACGCCCTGAGCAGCAGCAGCAATCCGGCGGCCGCCACCAATGCCTGGCGGGCGCGCGCAGCGGTGGTCTACCTGCAGTCCGGTGCCGACCAGCTCTATGAGGGCAAGGTCGAGATCGAGAACTACCTGCAGATGAAGATCAAGATGCAGTTGGCCACCTTGTCGGCGGGCCTGGACGCGCCGTGGGGGATGGGGCTGACCGCGATCGTGCCGTGGGTCGAGATCTGGAAGTCGGAAGCCCTGGTTGATCCGGCCACTTACTCCGGCGTCGGCGATCTGGAACTGCGGCTGCGCCAGGACCTCAACCAGCTTTTCGACTTGAAGTCAGGGCCGCGGGTTGGCCTGTCGCTGGGCGCGGTGGCGCCGACCGGCGTATACCTGGCTGCCCAAGGCGACAACAGCTTTCTGGTCGGCCAGAACAGCGGCGGCGGCACCCGCGAACTGAACATCGGCCGCGGCGTGTGGTGGCTGCTTGCCGACGCCGACGTGGCGTGGGTGCCGTTCAGTCGCTTGCTGCTGCACGCCGGCGGGCAGTGGCGCTCGCCGCAGACCACCGCCGCCGACGGTTTCGGCTGGGGCGACGAGGTGCGCGCCAACTTTGGGGTGCGCGTCACCGCCGTCGAGCGCTACCTGTCGCTCGGCGTCGTCGGCGATGTGCAATACCGCGGCCTGCCCACCTACGCGCCTAAGGGTCTGGACGGTCCGCGCGAGACGTTTCCGAACGGTGGTGGTGTCAACAGCTACCTTTCGCCGGGCATCTTTAGCAATCCATTGGATTGGCTCGGGTTTTCGGCGTCCTATCGCATGCCCATGCACAACGACGTCAACGGTCAACAGGTGGTGCAGGGGCCCTCGCTTTTCTTCGGGCTCAACGTCAACTGGAATTTCGCCGGTGCTGCAGTCCCCGCTGCCCCTGTGGTCAAGTCCAAGGCGGCCGTCATCGGCCAGAAGTCGCAGGTGCCCGAAGTCGCCGCCCTTCCCGTGCCCGGCAAGACCACCATCGTCGATTACTGGGCGACCTGGTGTGCGCCTTGCATGGCACTTTCGCCCAAGCTCGAAGCGTTTGCCGCCGAACGACCGTCCATGGACGTTGTCATTCGCAAAATCGACGCCAGCGAGTGGCAAGCGGCGCAGTGGGCGCACTACCTGCCCGACGCTCCCGGCCTGCCGGTGCTGGACATCTTTGATGGCGCGGGGATCTTGCGGGCCCGCTTGCAGGGCGACGACGCCGAAAATTACGCCGAGGCGGTGGCGGCAATCCTGGCCGCGGATGCGAGCGCCACTGGCAAGTAGGGGCTGGGCGGCGTACCATCGACCGCATGAAGCACCATCATCTTGTCACGTTTGCTTGCCAGGTTACCGTTGCCGCGTGCGCCGAGCCCGCGCCTGCCGGCGATCTCGCGCTGGCCGATGTCGGCGGCATCGCCGGCTTTGATAGTTCGCTTGGTGCCGACAGCGCTTCAACCGGACTGCTCGATACCGCCGGTCACGAAGCCAAGGCGGCGTGTCCTGGCGGCGCCGGTTGCCCGTGCGCCCAAAACAGCGACTGCGACAACTCGCTGTGCCTGGACACCAGCAAGGGCAAGTTCTGCGCGCAAATCTGCGTCGAGTCGTGCCCTGACACCCAGAAGTGCTCGCTCGTCACCACCAGCACCGGCGACAGCCTGACCGTGTGCCTCGACCGCTTTGCGCGGCTGTGCGACCCCTGCTCGGTCGACAACGACTGCCAGGTGCAGGGCTTTTCGACCGGTCAATCCGTGTGCATCGACCAGGGCGCCCAAGGGCATTTTTGCGGCACGCCGTGTGCCGCCGATGCCGAATGCCCCACCGGCTACAAGTGCGCCGACGTCACCTCGACCAGCGGCAAGCCGGCCAAACAGTGCCAGCGCCAGCCTGAGGTGACCGGCGGCGAACCGGGACAGTGCGTCTGCTCGGTCGCTGCGATCGCCAAGAAGTTGTCGACCACCTGCGCAAGCCTCGCCAAGGACTCGGGCGGCAAGGTCATCGGTCAGTGCCCGGGCGTGCGCGCCTGCGAGGCCGGCGGACTTTCGGCGTGCCAGGCACCACCGGCCGCCAAAGAGACCTGCGACGGCCAGGACAACGACTGCAACGGCCTGACCGACGACGCCGCCTGCGACGACAAGAACCAGTGCACGACCGACGTCTGCGACCCCGGCAAGGGCTGCAGCCACCAGCCGGGCGACCTGCCATGCGACGCCGACCAGAACGCATGCACGGTTGGCGATCAGTGCAAGAACGGCGTGTGCCTTGCCGGCAAGGCCAAAGACTGCAACGACAGCAACCCGTGCACCGTCGATTCGTGCGCGGCGGCCACCGGTTGCGTGCAAAAGCCCGACGACGGCGCGCCGTGCAACGACGACAACTTGTGCACCGTCGGCGATGTGTGCGCCGGCGGTTCGTGCAGTGGCGGCAAGCCCAAGCCGTGCAGCAGCACCGATCCCTGTGTCGACGCCAAGTGCAACCTGCTCGACGGTGGCTGCAAGTACACCGCCAAGGTCGAGGGCGCGCCCTGTGACGATGGCCAGGCCTGCACGGCTGGCGAGAAGTGCACCGCTGGCAACTGCACCGGCGGCCAGGCCAAGGGCTGCGACGACGGCAACGCCTGCACCATCGACAGCTGCGACGCCGCAGGCACCTGCAAAAACGTCGCGTTGGGCAGCGGTGCCGCGTGCAACGATGGCAATCCCTGCAACCAGGGCGCGAGCTGTGCCCAGGGTGCCTGCCAGGGCGGCAAGCCCAAGAACTGCGCCGATGCCAACCCCTGCACGACCGATGGCTGCGAGTTGCAGACCGGCACCTGCACCCATGCGCAAATCCCCGGCTGCACCGGCACTTGCCCCAACGGCGTGTGCCCCGACGACGGCAACCCGTGCACCACCGAGACCTGCCAGGCCGGCCAGTGCCTGGCCGCCAATGCTCCGCCCGGACCCTGTGCGGTCGGCGGCGACAGCTGCAACCCCGGCACCTGCGCGGCGGGCGTGTGCAAGGCCAATGGCCCCGCCAAAAAGTGTGACGACGGCAACCCCTGCACCAACGATGGCTGCGATCCCAAAAGCGGCGCCTGCGACTATGTGCCCAATACCGCCCCGTGCAACGACAACAACCCCTGCACCAACCCCGACGCTTGCAACAGCGGCGTCTGCAAGGCCGGCGGGCCGGCCTGCAAGCTCGGCGACCCGTGCACCGGCCCCAATCAGTGCCTGGAAGGCCAATGCGTCAACGGCAAGTGCAGCAAGGCCGCGGTCAACTGCGGTGCCGTGGGCAAGGCGCCGACCGGGGCGCTGGGCGACGTCGTCATCGCGGCCGCGGGCGTCATCGACACCGACGCCGGCACCATCACCAGCGGCGGCAACCCAGTTGTAGCCGTCGGCGCCAATGGCGTCTACGAAGTGCCCCAACCCGATCAGGGACTCGGGGTGCCGTTGCCGCACATCCTGGTGTTCGACACCAAGAGCTTCAAGGTGCTTGCGGGCGCCGTGGTCAAAGTCCAGGGCAAGCGCGCGCTGGCCATCCTGGCCCAAGACGGCATCGACGTGCAGGGCAGCATCGACGCCAAGGGCGCGCTCGGCGGTGCCGGCAACGTCAACGCCGCGGGCGGCAAGGGCACGGCCGGCGCGGGTGGCTTTGATGGCGGTGCGTTCGTGTCTGGCCCCGGGTGCACGGCCGCCAATGGCAAGGGCCATGGTCCTGGGGCGGGACCTGCCGGTCCGTGTGGCACGGGCGGCGGAAAGGGCGGCGACGGCGGACCGGGCGCGGGCGGCGGCGGCGGCGGCGGCGGCTGTGGCGGTTCCGGCGGTGGCGGCGGTGGCCGCGCCGAGGGCGGGGCAGCCGGTAGCGCCGGCAGCGCCTCGGCAGGCGGCGCCACCAACGGCAGCGCGTACGGGGCGGCGGCTGGCGGCATTACGGGGTCGGCGTGCCTGTCTGGCCCCCCAGAGGGCCAACCAGGCGGTCCCTTTGGCGACTCGGCGTCGGTGGTGGGCGGATCGGGCGGTGCGGCCGGCGGCTTTGGCGGCTTTGCCGGCTTTGGCGGCGGCGGCTCTGCCACCAGCGGATCGGGCAAGGCGGCCGGCGGCACGCCCGGTTTCGCAGGCGGTCCCGGCGGCGGCGGCGGTGGCGGCGGCGCCCTGTTGTTGTGCAGCAATGCCCAGATCGTGGTGGCCGGCACCGGCATTGCCGCGGACGGCGGCGGCGGCGGCGTTGGGTCCGGTTCCAACCTCGCCGGCACTGGCAACAAGTACTCCCCCATCACGGTCACCTATCCGGTCGGCGGCGGCGGCGGCTCGGGCCGCTCCGGAGCCGGCGGTGGCGGCGGCGGTGGCGGCGGCGGCACCATCCACCTCATCGCGCCGCTGGTGAACCTGCAGGCCGCGGTCAGCGCCAAGGGCGGCCTGGGCGGCGGCAATGGCATGACCTTTGGGGGCGGCGGCAACGGCGGTCAAGGCCTGAACGGCGGCGCCCAAGGCGGCACCGGCAGCGGTGGCGGCAGCGCGGGCAAGGGCGGCGCCGGTGGCAAGGGCTTCGTGCGCGTGCAGACCGACAAGCTGCAAGGTCTGGTGTACATCGAAGGGCAGTTGGTGCAGATTGGCTTGTAGACCGTCTGTGGCCAGCCTGTTGCTTGACACCCGCCTGCCTCGCCTTACCTTTTGCCGGCTTTTTTGCGGCCGCGTTTTCGCCGCACTTGCTGAGGTGACGGCGATGGCAGCGATCCAAATTGCACGCAACTGGATGACCGTACTGGCTTTGACGGTGGCGGGCAGCGTCGCCGCCGCGCCCATGGCCGGCTCGGCCTTTGCCGAGGTCAAGATCGGCATCGTCGATTTGCAGAAGGTGCTCAAGACCACAGTCGCCGGCAAGGCCGCACAAAAGAAGTTCGACGACCTGCGCAAGGCCAAGCAAGGCCAGCTGGAGGCGCGCGAGAAGGACCTCGCCAAGCGCGAAAAAGAGCTGGTCAATGCCCGCCAGGAAATCGAAAACGCGCTACAGGCCAACGGTGGCAAGCCCACCGAAGAACTCAAGGCCAAGGTCATCGCGCTGCAGGACAAAGGTCGCAAGTTTGAAGGCGACGTACTCGAGCACGAAAAGAAGAAGCGCGAGATCGTCGACGAGTTGGCCAAGAAAGAGAGCGAGTTGCTCAAGCCCATCGAAGACACCATCAAGGCCAAGGTCGACGCCATCGCCAAAGAGCGCGGTCTGGGCGTGGTGCTCAACCGCCAGGTCGCCATCTACGTTGCGGAAGCGCTGGACATCACCGGCGAAGTCATCAAGCGGTACGACGGGCAATAGGCGGCGCCGCGACCGCGCTCGCGCTCGGCTTGCTGCTTACCGGTGCTTGCCGGCGCAATGCCGACGCGCCGATCGCCCAGCGCGACCTTTTTCCCGACGTCGCCGCGCCTGCGGGACCGCAGGCCGTGGCCAGCGCAGCCGGATCCGTGGTCCGCGCCGAGCGCGTGGTCGAGACTGAACCCAACGACAGCCCAGATCGCGCGCAGCCGCTCAGCGCCAATGCAGTCGTGGCGGGAACCCTTGCGCGAGCCGCGGCTGCGCTGCCAGCCGACGCACCAGCGGGCGCGCCCGACACAAAAGCGGCCGCCAATGGCAAGAAAGCCAAAGCGCCCGCGCCGCCCGCCGTGGTTGACGGCGACTGGTTTCGGCTGCCGGCGGTCGCGCCGGGTCAGGCCATGCAGGTCGAGCTGCGCAGCGCGCCGGCGTGCGCGGAACTGGAGATCCACGACGATGCGGGCGGTCAACTGCTGCGCAAGGCGCGGTTCGTGCGCGGGGTGCGGCCGACCTTTGGGCCGTTTGGTACCACGGCGGGCGCTTCGATGGTGCGCGTGGTGTGCCGGGTCGCCAAAGGCAAGTCTGACGAAGCCGCTGGCGGCGCCTACGAATTGGCGGTGTTTTCGCGAGCCTTGCAACCCGGTGAGGCGCTGGAGCCCGACGACCTGCCGCGACCGGACCTGACCTTGCTGGCCGCTGGCGCTTCGCTGCAAGGGGCGCTGGCGCCCGAAGGCGACGTGGATCTCTATGCCTTTTCGCCAGCTGGCGCACAGCCTGGCGATGCGCTGGCGTTGACGGTCACCGGCGCCCCGGAAGTCGAGTGGGAACTGGCGCTGCTGACGTCGGATTTGAAGCCGATCCTGGTGCGGGTGCCGGCCAAAGGCCAGTCGGTGCTGGTTCCCAACCTGGACTTGCTGGCGCTGCCGCCTGGGGCACTCTTGCAGGTGCGCGCCAAGAAGGGCCAGGCACCCGACAGCCCATATGCCATCGCGCTGCAGCCGTGGCTGCCGACTGGCTGCGCCCGCGCGGTCGATTGCCCGCAGCTGATTCCGCAAGAGCGCGAACCCAACGACCTGCCCGACCGACCGTGGCTGGCGGCCTGGCAGCCCGGCGATGGGGCAGTGGCGGGCGTTCTGGGCGGCGTGGGCGACGTCGACCAGATCGCGGTGCCGATTGCCGCAGGCCAGTTGGCCTCGCTGTCTCTGCAGGCGCCGCCAACCACCGGGATCGGCGTGCAGGTCATTGTCGGCGGGCTTGCGCCGTGGACCGTCGCCGTAGCGGCTGGCGGGCTCGCGACCCTGCCTGCGGTGCCTGGCGGCGCGGAGCCGCTGCGGCTGGAGGTGCGCGCCGTGCCGGCCGGTGCCAGCGTGGCCAACGACCCCTATCGCATCCGGTGGTCGACGCTCGACGCCAGCGCGTGGGAAGCGGAGCGCGGCGACGAGGCGGCGGGCGGCCTGGCGTGGCTGCCGGAGGCGGCCCTGCTGCCGACGCCCGATGGCCCGGCGCTGGCCGGCGGCGGCTGGCAGCGGCGCGGCGTGTTGATGCCGAGCGGCGACCGC